>JAWKPF010000030.1 GCA_041390825.1 Thermomicrobiales bacterium | reverse complement strand
ATGCGTTGCGGGACGCGCGGCCGTGATCAGCCGATCGAGTCCTTTGGCGGCTGCATCGAGCGACTCCTCCGAGAAGGTAAGTGGCGCTCGGTAGTGCGACTGCAGCACCATCAGTCGAAACGCCTGGGTCGTTCCACCTTCGATGAGGTCCTTGATGCGAATCACGTTGCCGATCGACTTGGACATCTTGTCCCCGCCGAGCTGCAACATACCGTTGTGCAGCCAATAGCGCGCGAACGGCGCCACGCCGAGGAAGGCTTCCGACTGGGCTATCTCGTTCTCATGATGAGGGAAAATCAGGTCGGTCCCGCCGCCATGGATGTCGACCTGCCCGTTCAAGTGATGGGAGCACATCGCGGAGCATTCGATATGCCAACCGGGTCGTCCGTCGCTCCAGGGACTCGGCCAGGTCGGTTCTCCCGGCTTGGCTGCCTTCCAAAGCGCGAAATCGAGCGGGTCCTCTTTGCGTTCGTCGATCTCGATTCGCGCGCCAGATACCATGTCATCGACATTGCGGCCAGAGAGTTTACCGTAGTCATCGAAGGTGCGCACCCGAAAGTAGACGTCACCGTTTGCGACGTAGGCGTGTCCCTTTTCGATCAATCCCTCGATCATCGTCACGATCGCGGGAATCTCGAGTGTGGCTTGCGGATAGACCGTGGCAGGCAGGACGCCCAGCGCTTCGCGCTCGCGGTGAAAGTCCGCGATCAGTTTCTCGGTGAGTTCGCTGGCGGACACACCCTCGCGTTGCGCGCGCACGATGATCTTGTCGTCGATGTCGGTGAAGTTCACCACATGACGGACCTCGTACCCTACGTGCTCGAGATAGCGCCGAATGACGTCGAACACAATGGCCGACATCGCGTGGCCGATGTGCGCGTTGTCGTACGGTGTGACACCGCAGACGTACATCCGCACCACACCGGGCTCGATCGTTTCCAGCGGCTCGACCTTGCGCGAGAGCGTGCTATAGAGACGAAGTCCGTCAGCCATTCCCGCATCCAATCGAGTTTCTCTCCTCTGCCTGTTGCAACGCGAGTCGCAGTTTCCGCGTCTCTTCTTCCAGTTCCTCGATGCGCTGTGTGATCGCCACCAGAGCATCCCGTTGCGGATCGGGTAGCGATTCCACTCTGCGGGTCTCGCCCGAGTGGGGATCGGTCCATCCCACCGCTCGCGCAGGAATGCCCACGGCGGTCGTGTGTGCCGGAACATCGCGCAGGACGACCGCGCCACCTCCGATGCGGGCGCTTTCGCCTATTACGACATCACCCAGGATCTTCGCGCCGACGCCGACGATGACTTTTGATTCCAGTGTCGGGTGCCGTTTGCCGCGCGCCTTGCCGGTACCGCCCAGCGTCACGCCCTGATAGAGCGTGCAATCGTCTCCTACGATGGCAGTTTCACCGATGACGACGCCCATGCCGTGATCGATGAACACTCGCTCACCGATCGTCGCGCCAGGGTGGATCTCGATCCCGGTCAGCCAACGTCCGAGATGGCTGACAAGTCGAGCAGGCAGGTACATGCCCTTCGCATAGAGTCGATGCGCGAGCCGGTGAAACTGGATGGCATGAAAGCCCGGATAGGCGAGCACGACCTCGACAGCAGAACGCGCCGCCGGATCGCGACTTTGAATCGCCCTGATCTCATCCCGAATTGACATTGGAAGCTCCTGTACCGATGTGACATCTGTTCGTAGGGCTGTATCGAGCAGCTCGCTGCCCAGGGAACTACGGGCGCCCGGTCAAAGCGCCCAACGTACAGGAGCAAGGAAAATGGAACCTCGAAATCGGCATCAGGACTCCGCAGCCGCCGCGGACGCCTTGACTTCCTTGGCGGCCTCCTTGGACGATTCTTTCGGCGCTGAACCGTTGCTGTCGCTCGACTTGTCCGACGAGTCGGACTTGCTGGTGGACGTCGGATTCTTGGCATTGCGGCTGTCGTTGACGTACCAGCCCGAACCCTTGAACACGATTCCTACCGGTTGCGGAACGCGACGAATCGGTCCTTCACATTCAGGACACACCGTCAGTGGGTCGTCCGCGAACTTCTGAAAGAAATCAAATGAGTGACCGCAATCCGAGCAGCGGTAATGATAGGTTGGCATGCGTTGTCTGGAACTCCGATGTGCTCGATATGAGCGCGTAACCTCTTGACCGTAATTCTACGGCCCACACCGTCCGATTCCCAAGCGGCGAGCGTCAGTTGGGCAAGACGTAATCTTCCATTTGATTCCAGTTTGGACCGACCGAAACTTCGGTCAGCAGGGGCACATCGAGTGGATATGCGCCTTCCATAGCCTCACGAACGGCGGCGACCGTCTCGGCGACGGCGTGCTCACTCACTTCCAACACGAGTTCGTCATGCACCTGAAGAATCATCGCCGCGGGAAGTTCGAGCTCGGAGAGCTTTCGGTCAGCGGCGATCATGGCGATCTTCATGATGTCCGCCGCGGTGCCTTGTACCGGCATGTTGATCGACATTCGTTCCGCCGCCGCGCGGTGCGCAGGGTTGGACGAGGTGAGATCTGGAGTCGGCCTGCGTCGGCCCATCAGGGTTTGCACGTATCCGTTCGCCGCGCCAAATGCGAGTGTTGCGTCGAGGTACTCGCGGACTTTGGGCAGGCGCGCCCAGTATTGGTCGATGAAGGCCTGCGACTCGGTGCGGCTCATGCCGGTGTCCCGCGAGAGACCCCATGCTTGCATTCCATACAGCAGCCCGAAATTCACCGTCTTGGCGACGCGTCGCTGATCCGACGTGACTTCTTCGATCGGAACACCATAGACCAACGAAGCCGTCGCCCGGTGGACGTCCTCACCTGCGCGGAAAGCATCGAGCAGGAACGGTTCCTGGCTCATGTGCGCCATCAACCGCAACTCGATCTGCGAATAGTCGATCGAGACCAATACCGAATCTGGCACGATCCGGAACTCCGGCCGCCTGTCCGCGACAAATGCCTGTCGCACACGACGGCCGAGCTCAGTGCGAATCGGGATGTTCTGCAGGTTCGGGTTCTGCGACGAAAGCCGCCCGGTCGCCGCGACAGTCTGGTTGTACGAGGTATGCACGCGGCCAGTTTCCGCAAGAATCGAGTCTGGCAACGCATCCACATACGTGGAAAGCAGCTTCCCGAGTGAGCGGTACTCGAGGATCAGGTCGACGAGTGGATGCTCGTTGCGCAGGTTTTCCAGAACTTGTTGATCGACCGAATATCCTGTCTTTGTGCGCTTGCCAGAAGGAAGCTTGAGATCATCGAAAAGGATCGTGGCGAGTTGCTTCGTCGAGTTGATGTTGAACGTCTGGCCTGCCAGCTCGTAGATCTTCGCCTCGATCTCGCCAGTGCGCTCGACGATCTCTGTGCTGAACGCGGCCAGGTACTCTAGATCGATGGCGACCCCGGCCTGTTCCATCCTGGTCAGCACCGGAACGAGTGGCATCTCGATGTCGCGCATCAGCGACTGCAACCCGCGCGCAGCCAGCTCCGGCTCGAAGAGTTCGCGTAATGCGAAGGTGACTTCGACATCCGCGCAGGCGTAGTCGCTGACGTCTCCAACGGGAACCACGTCCATCGTCAGTTGCGATCGACCGGTGCCGATCAGTTGCGAAATCTCGGTCATCTCGATGCCAAGCCGGCTGAACGCGAGATCCTTGAGCCCGACCGACTTCTCGTTGAGCAGATACGCCGCGATCATCGTATCGAACGTCACGTTCGTCACATCGAGCCCGGTGCGATGCAACACAGTCAGGTCGTACTTGCTATGGTGCGCCAATCCGGTGATTGCGGGATTCGTGACAGCCGGTCGCAGCCGGGCGGCCACATCGCCAAACGAAAGCTGATCGCCTTCGCTGTGCCCAACGGGAATGTACGCGCTTTCTTGCGGCGAAACAGCGATCGAAATTCCGACCAGGCGGGCTTGCATTGGGTCGGTCGAAGTCGTTTCGACGTCGATTGCGTAGGCGTCTGCCTGTTCGAGGCGCGCTACGAACGTTTCGAGCGCTTCGATTGTCCTGATCGTCTGGCGGATGGAAGGGGGGCGTTCCTCGATGATCCGCACCGGAACGCGCTTGGTCTCCGGAATTCGGGAGAGCAGCGAGCGAATCTCCAGTTCGCGCATCAAACCGACGACCGCCTCGCGATCGAAGTCGTCGATGCGCGCCGTCTCCAGGTCCAGGTCGATGTCGAGATCGCGCACGATGGTGGCCAGATGCTTGCTTCGCAGCGCATGCTCACGATTCCCTCGCAAGGCGTTCTGCGCGCGGGTAGGCGTCACCTCTTCGACATGGTCGAAGATCGACTCCACCGGCCCATAGGCTGAAATCAGCGCCTTGGCGGTCTTCTCACCGATTCCTGGCACGCCGGGAATGTTGTCCGATGTGTCGCCCACCAGCGCCTTGTAATCGGGTACGAACTCCGGACCAAAGCCATAGCGCTCGACAACCGCAGCAGTGTCGTACTGACGGAAGTCGTCGAATCGTTTCACGCCTGGAAGATAGACCCGAACGTGATCGCCGGCCAGTTGCAGCAGGTCCGTGTCCCCGGTGAGCACGATCACGTCATACCCTTGCTGGGCGAACTGTCGGGAGAGCGAGCCGATCACATCATCGGCCTCGTAGAGCTCGCGCTCGACGATGGGAATGTCGAGCGCCTCGATTAGCTGCCGAATGCGTCCGATCTGCACACGGAGCTCGTTTGGCATCTCAGCGCGTGTGCCCTTGTATTCCTCGAATGTGTCGTGCCGAAAGGTCCTCCCGCTCTCGAGCGCCATCACTGCAAAATCGGGCTGTTGATTGTTGAGGAGGTTGAACAGCATCGAGGCAACACCGTAGACCGCGTTTGTCGGCTCGCCTGACGAGGTGTTCATCGACGCCTGGATGGCGTAGAACGCGCGAAAGATCAAACCGAACCCGTCGATGAGCATCACCGTTGGCCGGTCGGTTCCGGAAGCGCTCGGTTCGGGCACTGCCGCGGTGGGTTCAGGAGATTCCAGGCTCAGTTGTTCGATCATTCGTTCGCCTCCACGCTGCTCGGCCCCCAAGTATATGGCCCGCGCGGTCCGGACCTCGTGCAGGTGCGGGGCAGAGTGAGGGCTATACTTCGCCCAGGCGCGCGGCGCCGAGTTCGCGCATAACTCCAGCAATGAAACTCGGAACGCCTGCCGTTCGTATGACCGGATGTGGCCCGAATCGCACAAGGTGACAGAGCAACGATGCAGGTTTCGTCCGTTCAGGAATTGGTTACGCGTGCCTCGCGCAACGTGGAGCGGGTGATCGTTGGCAAGCACCGTGAAGTCGAGCTGATGTTGATCGCCTTGATCTGTCGCGGGCATGTGTTGATCGAGGATGTGCCGGGGGTGGGCAAGACGATGCTCGCCAAGGCAGTTTCTCGCAGCATTGGCGCCAGTTTCAAGCGAATCCAGTTCACTCCGGACCTGCTCCCGAGCGATGTGACAGGGGTGAGTGTCTTCAATCCGCAACGAGGTGCGTTCGAGTTCCGACCCGGTCCCATCTTCTCCCAAATGGTGCTTGCCGACGAGATCAACCGCGCCACGCCCAAGACCCAGTCAGCGTTGCTCGAAGCCATGGAGGAGGGCCAGGTTACAGTCGACGGTGTCACGCATCAATTGGCGGAGCCATTCGTCGTGTTGGCCACCGAGAACCCGATCGACTACGAAGGGACCTTTCCCCTTCCCGAAGCTCAGCTCGATCGCTTTTTGCTTCGTCTGGCCATGGGCTATCCCGGAAAGCAAAACGAACTCGAAATGCTCGCACGCCAGCATCGCACGCATCCGCTTGCCGACTTGCAGCAGGTCGTCGGCATCGATGAGCTGCTCCATGCGCAGGACGTCGTACGCGAAGTCCATGTTAGTCCGCTCGTCAGCGACTACATCGTCTCCATCGTCGAGTCGACTCGTCGCCATCCCGAAGTGCTGCTCGGAGCGAGTCCGCGTGGCTCGCTGGCGCTGTACAACGTCTCGCGCGCGCAGGCGGCCGCACAGGGACGGGAATACGTCACCCCTGACGATGTGAAGTCGCTTGCCGAAGCAACGCTTTCGCATCGCATCATCGTGAGTCACGCTGCGCGAATGCGTGGATCGAGCGGCACAGAGATCGTTCGTGAAGTCGTCCGGTCGACCCCAGTCCCAGGCGCGAATCCCCGGATGACGCCCGTTCCGGCATAGCTATGACCTACCGTTCCTTCATCACCGCGCTCATTGCCGTCGCGTTCCTCGCGGCAGGCGAGGGGTTCGGCTGGCCCATCCTTCGGCAGCTCGGCGCCGCGGTGGCGGTTGTATTCGTTCTCGCGTATCTCTGGAGCCGAATGAACATTGCCGGTCTCAGCGCTCGGCGAGTGCTCGACACCCGAGCGCTTCAGGTCGGCGGAGTCTTCGCCGACGAGCTCTCAGTGCGCAGCCGCTCGCTGCTTCCCAAGCTGTGGATCGAGCTTCGCGACCGATGCGAGCTCCCAACCCATGATGCGAGTCGAGTGTTCGGGCTTCGGAGCCGGGGAACCGCTTCGTGGAAAACTCAATCGATCGCGGTTCGCCGGGGAGTGTTTCGCATGGGGCCGGTAGTACTCAGGTCCAGTGATCCGTTCGCCATCTTCTCCCACGAGCGGAGCGTCTCATTCGATGAAGACGTTACGGTCTATCCGCCAGTCTTCGAGCTCACCGCGTTCGAGTTGCCCGGCGCGCAATCCTCAGGAGGCCCGCACATCGATCATCGGTCTCCGCTCACCACCGCGGCGGTCTCGTCGATCCGTGACTATTCCGCGGGCGATCCGTTCAATCGAATCGCCTGGTCATCCACCGCGCGCACCGGGAAGTTGATGGTCAAGGAGTTCGATCTCGATCCCACTGCCGAGATATGGGTCGTGGCTGACTTCGGCGTTTCGCAAGCTGTCGTTCCCACCCGCGATCATGAGTTGTCGCGCCAACCGGGATTGACCTTTGCCGAGGCATGGCTCGATTCCAGTGAAGACTTCGTTGCCGCGCTTGCGGCATCGGTTTCCAGGAAGGCGATCGACGCGAATCGAGCGCTTGGGTTTCTCGCCAACGCGTCGTCGCACGATTTTCGCCCACCAGAATCATCGGAACGGCAGTTCCTCCGCGTCCTGGGAGCGCTGGCGCTCGCAAAGTCGGACGGGGCGGAATCGATCGACACCCTCCTCAACAATGAAATGCGCCGGTTCGACCGCTACCGCTCGCCGGTCGTGATTACGGCGAGCACAGAGCTCGACTGGATCGAATCGCTGGAGCACGCGGTGTTGCGCGGGGTGCGCCCTACCGTGATCTATGTCGATCCTGCGTCATTCGATGCGGCACGGGATAGCGCGCGTGTGCGTAATCGGCTTGCTGTTGCACCGTTCCCGGTTCATATTGTCGACTATCGGAACGGCATCGAGGCGGCATTCTCGTGGGCGAGTGCAGCGCCGTCGTCACGGGTCCTTCAGCATGTCAACTAGATCCGTATCGCTCCAGCGCGACCGACCGCAGGGTTCACGTGCGGGATCAGGGGTGCTTCCTGATGGCTGGTCGTTGCTCGTGCTGGGTGCGTTTTCGGTTGGGTTGCTCGGGGCAGTCGTCGGCGAATATTCCATCAATACCGATCCCGGGGCGCTGGCGACGCTCGCCACCGCTGGATACCTGATCGGATACGCGCTTGCCCGCACATCGATCCCCGACCTGGCCGCGCATGGCTTCAGCTTTCTCCTTGGAATCCTTGCGTCCTCGATCGCCATCGATCCTGCCGCCAACTGGCAGCAGGTGCGCAACGGCGAATGGCGACTCGTGCTCGATCGCTACGAAAGCCTGCTGCGCGGGTTTATTTCGTCGCTGGAGTCGAACAGCAAATTCGAAACTGATATCGCCGTGTTCGCGATCGGGCTAACGATCTGGCTCGTTGGCTACACCGCCGCATGGATGCTCTTCCGGCGAGGATGGATCTTCTGGTCGATAGCGCTGCCGGGTTCGATTCTTCTGGTCACCTTGGCACTGGAGCGAGAGCGTCCGGCGTGGCCGGCGCTGCTCTATCTCGGTCTTGCGTTGGCGATCGCTGCCGCGCATACGACATTGTCACGTTCCGCGTACTGGCGGTCACGATCGATCGATCAGCCGTCATCGTTTGGACGGCGATCGATTCTCCTGGGTAGCGCCATTGCCGCACTGGCGGTCGGAGTGGGTCTCTACTACTCGTTCGATCTCGACGATCGCCTGCAGGAACGCGCTGTCCAGGGCGGGGACCGGCTTGCGAGCTGGATCACCGATCGGTTCGACCAGTCCAGCTCGAATCCCTCGGGGCCGCAGCCGGTGGCCGGTAACTATGGCGCGTTTTCCGATCAGTTCAAGGTCGGTGATGGCGTGCCGTCCGGCGATGTCCCGATTGTCGTGATGGATGCGGACGATGAGGAGTACCTCGCCGCTCGGCGGTTGAATGAATACGATGGGTCGGGTTGGAAATCGACCACGAGCGCATCCGAGGACGCCGAGACTCCTGCGCCGCGGATTGCCTTTCAGTCCGACCAGCCAATGAACCTGCCACGCGAGCAACTGCAGTCTCGATCGCAGGAAGAGGCGACCCTGATGGTCCTGCAACCCACCGATCGGTTGCTCTTTACGATCGATCAGCACTACGCGGCATCGGTACCATCGCTTGTCCGCGTGGGGTGGGAACCGATCGATGAGACGGTCTCGGTCGATGCGATCGACATCGCGAGTACACCGGTCGACTTGCGGGAGTTGGTCGTCTTGCTGCAGTCGGCCGAGTTCAGCACCCCAGACGAAACAGACACCCCACAATTTGTCTCCGAGCAGGATCAGGCCGATTTCCTGCGCATTCAGAATCGACTCATGCAGAGTTACCCGGTGAACTCTGAACTGAGTTGGGGGGAAGATGGCGGCGTGGTGGTCCATTTCCAGGGTCGGCTCCCGGTCTATTCGGATGTCGAAGCTGTGTTTGGCTCCGACGAGCCAACTGGACATGCGTATTCCGTCATCGGGCTGGCGCCGCAGATTGCCCCGGCAGATCTGGCAAGCGCGGGATCGGACTACCCCCCGTTCATCGTCGAAACATATCTGGGTTTGCCCGAGACCGTGACCGAGCAGACCGCCGACCTGGCCAACCAAATCGTGAACCAGGCCGGTGCGACAACGCCATATGAGCAGGCCATCGCAATCCAGAACTACCTGAGGTCGAACTTCACCTATCAGCTCGACGCAGGCGGCGCGCCCGACGGTCGAGACATCGTCGACTACTTCCTGTTCGAGAGCAAGGTCGGTCGCTGCGATCACTTTGCATCGTCGATGGCAGTGATGTTGCGCACGCTTGGCGTTCCCACGCGAATCGTCACCGGGCTCGCTCCAGTGCCGTATAACGAAGAAATGCGTGGCTTTGTTTACCGGGGACGAAACGCCCATGCCTGGGTGGAAGTCTACTTTCCGGGATACGGATGGATTCCGTTCGAGCCGACTCCAACCCAGCAATCGATCGACCTCTCGCCCAGCGAACGCGAGACTCCCACGCCAGAAGCGACCTTGACTCCCGAACTGACGGCCACCCCCGAAGGCCCCTCTCAATCTCCAGTGCCGTCTCCAACACCGACGCCTCTTGCCGCTCCAGCGTCGACTGATACCGGTGGAACCTCGAATTCCGACGAGCGCATCGCTCCGTGGCAGATTGGACTGGCAGTAGGCGGATTCGCGCTCCTCGCCATCGCCGGGTTGTTCTTCGTGCGCCGGAGGAACGCGTATGCAGGGCTTCCTGTCGCGCATGCGAACTATGGGCGACTGCAGCGGCTCGGCAAGTTCATTGGCGTGTCGTCTTCTCCCGAGCTCACACCCAGGGAGTACGCAGCCAAGTTCGGATTCGCCCGCCCGCGTTCCGCCAGTGGAGCCATGCGGGTTGCCGACGCGTTCACACGCGAGCAATATTCGACGAATGTCGATGCAAGCGCTGTCGCGCGTGACAGTGAATTCGGTTGGCGTGAAGCCAGAGACGGGGCCAAAGACTGGAGATTGTGGCGTCGACGTTGACGGAGGCGATTCTTGGGCGACGGAAAGCGGATTCTGGTAGCGGGTTCCATCAATACCGATCTTGTCGTACGTGCACGGCGGGTGCCCGAAGCGGGAGAAACCGTCACCGGCACCTCGTTTGCCCAGTTTGGCGGTGGCAAGGGGGCGAATCAGGCCGTTGCCGCGGCCAGGGCCGGCGGACAGGTTGCCATGTTGAGTGGCGTCGGAGTCGATGATTTCGGTCGACAGCGCCTGGCTGACCTTGCTGCCGAGTCGGTCAATACCTCGACGATTCTGGTTACTGACCGCGCGTCCTCTGGCGTGGCCCTGATTACCGTCGATGAGACCGGGCAGAATCGAATCGCCTATGTGCCCGGCGCAGGCTGGGAAGTTGGGCCCGCCGAAGCGCTTTCGGCGCTCGACAGCTGGAATCCCGACATTGTGTTGAGCACGCTGGAACTGCCGCATGAGACGCTGGCCGCGTTGTACGCAGCGGCGAACGAGCGCGGCGTTCCGATCATCTGCAACGCAACTCCAGAACCGTCTGAAGGGCGTGACCTGGTTGCGCTCGCAACTGTTCTCATCGTGAACGAACAGGAAGCCATCGAGCTCGCTCAGACGAGCGGCACTGAAGACTGGGCGACGGTGGCCCAGGCGCTCACAGAACTTGGACCGAGCACCGTCATCCTCACCCTCGGAGAAGAGGGCGCGCTCGTCTGGGAATCTGGCAGATCATTCGACATACCAACGATCGAAGTCGAGGTCGTCGATACGACCGGGGCGGGTGACGCATTCTGCGGCGCATTCACGGCATTTTTCGCTGGTGGTGCATCAGCAGTCGAGGCGGCGAGGAAGGGAGTCATCGCCGGGTCGATTGCCGTTACCCGTCCGGGCGCGCAACCATCCGTGGCGACACTCGAGGAGATCGAGACAGCCTTCGCACGACGCGAACTTGCGGTTTGATTGGCAGATCGAACGGCGGAAGGGGTGGGATTCGAACCCACGAGACGGCATTACCGTCTACGCGATTTCCAGTCGCGCGCACTAGGCCAAACTATGCGACCCTTCCCGGATACAAAGGCAGAACTACTTCGCCTGGCGGAGAGGGCGGGATTCGAACCCGCGGTGGCTCAACACCACACCAATTTTCGAGATTGGCACCTTAAACCGCTCGGACACCTCTCCGGGGCTATTCTAGCAATCCGCGCCCATACAAGCCAGAATATCCCCGGTTGTTGACATTTCAGTTCCATGAACCGCCCATTGGAGGCATAGACGTTGGCCGACCATTCCGAAACCGAGTTCGCTCGCCCGGAGACGATCCATGCTCGGCCGACTCTTCACCAACTCATCATTGCCGTTGTCGTGCTGATCGGCGCGGGTGTCGCGACCTTGCTCTCTGGACCCGGCTTTGGTGTGCTGGTGCTCACCCTCGCGGCAGTTGCCGCGGCGTTATGGATGAGCTACGGCGGTCCGAAACCGACCCCGACCCCGACGCCAGCCGCTGCGGCGTCCTCGGCCGCATCCGTTGCTGTGCCCGGCACGATGAAACCCGCGCGCGAGCGCCGCTCGACCGATTGGGCGCGCATCCGGGCATCGCTCGACATCTCGCTCGATCGAGCGACGGTGCTGGCCTTGGCTCCGGCGGCACTGGTCATTGCGGCGATGGCCGCCTACTTCTACGCCCGGGATCTCCGAACCAATCCGCCGAATCTCTTCAGTGACGAAGCGATGATCGGATTGCAGGCGGCCGGGGCATTCAATGGTGAGGCCAAATTCCAGTTCCTGCGCATTTTCTACACGCACTTCGAGACGCCGCTGCTTGGAGCGCTCCCTGTCTACTCCACCTGGCCGTTCGTCACGTTGTTCGGGTTGAACGAGTTTTCTGTCCGCTTCGCATCGTCGTTCTATGTTGCGCTGGGACTCTTCTTTGCTTTCCTGGCGCTTCGCCGATTAAAGGTCCCATATCCCATCGTGCCCGTTGTGATCGCCGGCACGCAGCCGGTTGTCATTCACTTTGCCCGCATCAACTTTGGACACGCGGCAGCGTTCTGCCTCATGTTGGCGGCGATCTGGCTGTGGATTCGTGGCCGCCAGAACGAACAAGTCAGTCAGGCTATTCTGGCGGGTTTCGTGATGGGTGTCGCATCGTATGGACACCTCTCCTTCGTCATCGCCGTTCCACTGGTGGTGACGATCATCTGCATCTCGGAATTGGTTTGGAACCGAACCAACCTGCGAGCGTACCGGTGGATCGTCGCGTTCGGCGCCACCGCAGTGGTCACCATGCTTCCGCATGCCTGGCTGGCGCTCACCGACAAGCGCTATTGGGACCGTCTGGATGAGAAGCAAGGCGGCAACATCACGCCCGACATCTTGGTCGAGCGGTTGCGGACCTATCCGAGCTTCTTTAGCTATGACTATCTTTTTCGCAAGGGCGAGGAGTGGTATATCACCCGCCATTCGATCGTCGGGGCAGGTGAGCTCTTTCCCTATCTCTTGCCCCTGCTGCTCATTGGCATTGTTTCGATCTGGTTTCTCCGCAAGCAACCGGAAACCCGGTTTCTCTTCGTCTTCGCCCTGATTGCGCTGCTCTATCCCATTCCGGATGCAATCAGCCGCCCGCCACAGGACTTGCCCTACACCATCTCGACCTTTTGGGCCGCGATCGCCATTCCCTTCCTGGTCGGCAGCAGCTTCAAAGGGATTGCCCTGTTCTTGCGCCGAATTCGGATGCCACGAGCCCTGGCGCTTGCCGGAACCGGGGTGCTCCTTCTGGCGCTGGGGTGGGGGATCTGGTTTCACCGCGGCCCCGAAGCAGAGTATCCGTTGATCTCAGCCGACTATTGGGGCTGGCAGTATGGGCCACGTCCGATCAACGACTACTTCGTCAATCATTCCGATCAGTACGATGAGTTGCTACAGTCCGGCGACTTCAATGGCGCCTATGTCTTCCCGCAGTTCTATCTTTACCACACGCCACTGGCGAGCAGGGCTCGAATCGGAGGGGTCGAGAACATCGACTTCACAAAGCGATCACTCATTGCCATGCGTGTCGAGGAGTGGGAACGGTATCGGGCCAGCCAGTTTCCAGGGAAGGACTATTTGATCCTGGTCGACACCATCTATTACCCAAATGGCGACCCGGCGTTCTACCTGATGACTGTCGATCCGATGTACTTGACGTTGCCCACACCGGCGCCAGAAACAGAAGCGCCCGCTGGATAGCGGGCGCTGATCGCATCTTGGTACGCCTGGCAGGATTCGAACCTGCGGCCTTTGGGTCCGCAACCCAACGCTCTATCCCCTGAGCTACAGGCGCCTATTCATGTCCATCTTGCGAACGCGCTACCGTTCGCGGCGGGAAGGGAGGGATTCGAACCCTCGGAAGAGATTAAAGCCCCTTCAACCGCTTAGCAGGCGGCCCCATTCGACCACTCTGGCACCTTCCCAGATTCTCGCATTTCTCGAGCATCGGCGCCGGTGGCTGGCGGAGAGGGAGGGATTCGAACCCCCGGAGCTTTCACTCAACTGTTTTCAAGACAGCCGCCTTAAACCACTCGGCCACCTCTCCGAGTCGCAAGCCGGGCAATTCTACACCAGACGCCGATTCCCTGCGATCCCGCTTCTAGTTCACGCCGTCGAACACGATCACACTGCGCGCCACTTCACCGCGGTTGAGCGCGGCATAGCCATCGTTCACCTCGTCGAGCGAGATCGTTCGCGACACGAGCTCGTCGAGCTTCAAGTCCCCAGCCAGATAAGCCGCAACATACTTGGGAATGTCCACCCGAAAGCGGTTCGAACCCATATTGGAACCAAGCAGACTCTTCCCGTCACCCATCAGCAGTTCGCCGCTGACTTCGATCATTTCGCCTTCGGGGATCATACCGACAATAACGGCGCTGCCGCCTTTCCCGAGCATTCGAAACGCTTGTTCGGCCGCTGACTTCAGCCCGATCGCTTCGAACGCATAGTCGACTCCGCCCGGCACGATGTTCAGCACCGCCTCCACCGCGTCCTCTTCCGAGGCATCGACGACATCGGTGGCTCCGTATTGCCTGGCCAGATCGAGCTTCCATGCGAGCTTGTCGATGGCGATCACTTTGCCGGCGCCGGCCATGGCGGCGCCCTGGACCGCGTTGAGCCCGACTCCTCCGCAACCGAGAATCGCCACAGTTGCTCCCAGCGGGATGCGTGCGGTGTTCGTGACGGCCCCCACACCGGTGGTCACCGCGCAGCCCACCAGCGCGGCCCGGTCGAGCGGCATCTCTTTGGTGATGGTCACAGTGCTGTTCTCGTGGACCAGCATCTGTTCGGCAAACGCGCCGAGGCGCGCGAACTGGTTCACCCGCTGGCCGTCGAACGAGAGCCGCGGTTTTTCGTCTGGAGATCGTTCCAGTCCCTGCCGATTGCAAAGGTAGGGGCGTCCCGTGACGCAGAACGCGCATGTTCCGCAGAAGCTCGAGAGGCAGGTGATAACGTGATCGCCCGGTCGCAGGTAGGTAACGTCTCGTCCCACGGAAAGCACGATGCCGGCTGCCTCGTGCCCGAGCACGCACGGGAGGTCGGTGTGGTACTTCCCTTCGAGGAAATGCAAGTCGCTGTGGCAAAGTCCAGAAGCGGCAACCTGGATCAGTACCTCGCGAGGTCCTGGGTCGTCTACCTCGAGATCGACGATCTCGAGTTGGCCTGGAACCTCGAACTGGACGGCTGCGCGCATCGCATACTCCCTTGTGCTTCCTGGTCGTTCGTCGAAGCGAAATTGTACGCATCCGGCGTCGAACAGCCTCGTCTCGGATGTGCGCTCCTCGGTATGATGACGGGAGCTTGCCAGGGCGACGGCGCCCGGAGGAGAGATCGTGCGATTCGAAGTCTGGTTTCCGGTGCTCACGCTCATTCTGGGCGGGTTGCTCGTCATGGGGCAGAGCTGGATCGAGACCCGCTGGGGGCGCTCACAGCGGCGCGAATCGCAACGCGAGCAGTTCCAGTATGAGAAGCTGACGGAATTGCTCAACGTTGCCGCAAGGTGGCATGCCATCGTCGATCGGCACTATTGGAATTGCGTTGCCGAGTCCGATCTGACTGGCAAGTGGCCAACCGGTCCGCATGGCGAGCCGATCGATTCGGGCGACCGGGCCGAATACAACCAGCTCTGGACAGAATTGCAAGTGCTGTCGTTCCTCATCCACGACGAGGAGCTCCGCGAGGACATCGACAGCGTCCGTGACGGCGCATCCCAAACAGTCGAATCAACTGACCGAGAACGGGGGACGATCGCGTATCAGCGGGAGACCGAAGCCTACCTTGCGGTCGCCAAACGCATTGGGCAATTGCTGAGCGCCGACTTGAGCAAATGAGGAACTGAGCCATGCAGGAAGCGATGATTCGTGCCTATCTCGATGAGCCGGTCGCTTCGATCGATCCGCGCATCTACTCCGGATTCATCGAGCACCTGGGCCGTGGAATCTACGGAGGGATCTACGAACCGTCGCACCCAACGGCCGATGCGCATGGATTCCGCGGTGACGTTGTCGAAGCGCTGCGCTCGCTGAACATGCCGCTCGTTCGCTACCCCGGTGGCAACTTCGTCTCGAGCTATGTCTGGGAAGAAGGGGTGGGTCCGCGAGAAGATCGGCCGGTACGGTTGGAGCTCGCCTGGCGGTCGCTCGAACCGAACCTGGTCGGGACCAACGAGTTCATGGACTGGGTGGCGGCGATCGACAGCCAGCCCATGCTGGCGGTCAATCTCGGCACACGCGGCCTGGATGCCGCATGCGACCTGCTTGAGTACTGCAACCATCCTGGAGGGACGAAGTGGAGCGATCTCCGTCGCAGCCACGGCTACGAGATGCCGCATAACGTGCCGGTCTGGTGCCTGGGCAATGAGATGGATGGTCCGTGGCAGATCGGACAGCGACCGGCCGGCGACTACGGCATCCTTGCCGCCGAGTGCGCCAAAGCCATGCGCTTGATCGACCCAACGATCGAACTGGTCGCATGCGGGAGCTCCGGTCCGCGCATGTCAACGTTTCCGGACTGGGAGGAAACGGTTCTCGATCGCGCCTACAACAGCGTCGACTACATCTCGTTGCACATCTACTTGCGAGATGAAGTTGGTGTGCAGGACCTGTTGGTGCAGTCGGTCGAGATGGACGAGCAAATCAAGGCGGTCATTGCAGCCTGCGACCTCGTGAAGGCCCGCAAGCGAAGCCAGAAAACGATGATGCTGAGCCTCGACGAATGGAATGTCTGGTACCACAATCGGGAGACCGACAAGGTGCTCATGCGTGAGCGGCCGTGGCAAGTTGCGCCCCCGTTCGGGGAGGAGTGCTATTCCGCGGTGGATGCAGTCGCGGTCGGATCCATGTTGCTCACGCTGCTGCGTCATGCAGGACGCGTGCGCATGGCGTGTATTGCGCAGATCGTCAATGTGCTTGCCCCGCTCATGACCGAAACGGGTGGTCCGATGTGGAAGCAAACCACCTGGTATCCCTTCGCGCACGCGTCAGCGTTTGGGCGTGGCGAACTGATCTATTCATCGCATTCCGGGCCGGTGATCGATACCCCCAGATACGGACCGCAACCGGCGATCGAGTCGATCGTGACACGCGATCCCGAAACGGCGACGGTGACCCTTTTCGCGATCAATCGCTCGATGGAAGAGGCGGTTCCGCTTGCGCTGGCGATGCTTGGCGACGATCAGCTTCGACTTTCCGAGACCTACCGGCTGACGGCCGATGATCCCGCAGAAGCGAATACCGCGGCAGATCCCGAGCGTGTCGTTCCTCGCGCAATTCCAGACGCAACCTGCGCCGACAATCGGCTGACCGACAACCTTCCGCCGATGTCCTGGAATGTCTACCGATTCGTGCCGGTATCCGCAGGAGCGCTATAGGGATTCCTCAGGCGCACCTGCGACCGCTGCCCGATAGTGCGCGGTGCGGCGGCGCCCGACAATGGCGTTGGTCTCCTGGGCGGAAACGCCGTAGCGCCGCATGACATAGCGAACGCACTCCAGCCCGGCTTCGAACTCGGGTTGAACGATTTCGTTCGCGCCGGCAGCCCGCAGCAGCTCCACCTCGCTTGCCGCCTGCGCGCGGGTGACAATGCTGATCGACGGATTGACCTTGCGGGCATAGCGGATAGCCGCCGGGGTGGCAACCAGATCGACCGAGGCGACGACCAGCACGCGAGCATGCCGGATACCGGCGTGGTCGAGCACCGGTTCATTGCCGGCATCACCATAGACTGCGTGAATGCCGCGCCGCCGCAAATCTCGCACGATCGCCGGATTGATCTCGACCACGGTGTAGGCGAAGTTGCGGCGGTCGAGCGCATCTCCGAGCACCGTGCCGACCCGGCCGTATCCGCAAATGATCGTGTGCCGCTTCAGTTCCTCGCCGGGCGGCTCATCGCCGACGATTGCCAGCTCCTGCGCCGCGACACCCGGAAGTCGCGCAGCCAGGTCGACCAATGCCGGCGCCATCCGCACGACCAACGGTGTGAGCAGAATCGAGGCAACCGCGGTCGCCATGATGACCCCGAACTGGTTGTCGTCGATGACATGCTCTTCCGAGCCGGCGCCCGCCAGAACGAAGCTGAACTCGCCCATCTGCGCCATGAAAACGGCCACCAGCGTCGCTGTGGTGTGGTTCACCCCTGCAGCCAGCAACGCGCCGCCGATGATGAGCATCTTTCCGATGACCAGCGCCGAGGTGAACATAGCAATCTGCGGCACATGCGACGCAATGTAGGCAGGGTCGACCAACATGCCAATCGAAACGAAAAAGAGCGTCGCGAACAGGTCGCGGAGTGGGATGATCTCGCTCAGGACCTGACGGTCATACTCCGACTCTGAAACGACCAATCCGGCGAGGAATGCGCCAAGGGCGAGCGATAGCCCTGCTTCCTGGCTTGCCAGCGCAGTGCCCAGCGCGATCAACACCACGACCAACAGAAATAGTTCTCGAGATTCCACCCGAGCTACGGCATAGAGAATCCGAGGGACGAGCCGCGTCCCCAACACGATCACGAGCACCAGAGCCACCGTGGCGATGCCGACCGACTTGAGCAGCTCGAGTGGCACGTTCTCACCGGTGTTGCTGAGGACAGGAAGGAGCGCGATCATCGGAACCAACGCCAGGTCCTGCACCACACCAAGACCAAGCGCGACATGCGCCTGTGGAGAGTCGACCTCGCCCCGGCTCATCAGCCAGGTCAAGGTCACGATCGAGCTGGAAATCGCGAACGCGCCTCCGAGCAGGCATGACGCCTGGATGTTCCATCCGCTGAGAAGCCCCACGACGATGCCAAGCACGATCGTAAAGGGGATCTGGATGCTTCCAGCGAGGCTGACGATCTTGCGTACGCGAAGGAGCTCCGACAGCGAGAACTCCACGCCAAGACCGAACATGAGAAAGGCCACGCCCAGCTCGGCAAGCTGCGGGACGCGCTCACGGTCGGCCGCATAGCCAGGGGTGTTCGGTCCGATGAGAATGCCGGCGATGAGGTAGCCAATGAGCACCGGCTGACCAAAGCGGCGGGCGACCCAGCCACCTGCAAACGCCGCCGCAAGCGCGAGCGCCAGGTCGTAGACGAGCTCGCTATGCTCCATGCGATGGCGCCTCCGGCACGAAACACTGATCCACCGAACCGCGCCCTGGGGCGTTCGGGATTGGCAACGGCATGGTTGGGACCGCATCAGTGTGATGTCGGTGGTATTTTCGCATGTATGGAACATTGCCATGCGAGAGGAGCGACATGAACACTGAACAGCGAATCGAATCGCTTGAAACCCGGCGACTGATACTGCGTCCGTTCGTTTCGGACGACGCGGAGCAGCTCACGGCACTACTGCAAGATCTCGAGATTCATCGCTGGACAGGTTCGATCCCATACCCGTATTCGATCGATGATGCGCATGAGTTCATTGGAATCCGCGCGAAGGCCGATGAAGATGGAAGCACGTTCGGATGGGCAATCACGCTCAGGGACTCTGGTGAGCTCATTGGGTCGATTGGTTTGCACGATGTCCAACCAGAGGCCGGTCGCGCCGAGCTCGGGTATTGGCTGGGCGAGCCGTATCGCGGCAGCGGATACACCACCGAGGCCGCCCGCCGCGTTGTCTCCTGGTCGTTCGAGGTTCTCGACCTCTACCGGATCCAGGCCACCTTCTTGCCGGGAAACGGAGCCTCTGCGAGCGTGATTCGCAATATCGGGATGCAAGAAGAAGGTCTCATGCGGGGCTACGGACTCAAGAACGGCGAGCGCATCGATCTCTACATCTATTCGGTCCTCCAGATCGATCCGACGTGGGTCGCGACTGCCGACCAGTTGGCGTGACGCTATGAATGAACGGCCCCGCGCGCGTGACATTGGTCTGCGCATCGGAACCCTTCCGACTGGGACCCACAATGCCATCACCGACGTGCCTGGAGTGACCGTCGGGCAGGTGACGGTTTCATTCGGAGACGGGCAGTTGCGCCCAGGATTCGGTCCCGCGCGAACTGGCGTGACCGTCGTTCTGCCGCATCCGGGCAATCTCTTTCTCGACCGGGTTCCGGCCGCGTTCTATCAGTTCAATGGGTTTGGCAAGTGCGTCGGAATCGAGCAAATTGAGGAACTGGGCGTCCTGGAAACGCCGATCGCTCTCACCTCGACCCTCGCGGTCGGACGCGTCGCCGATGCACTCATTTCCCACGCGATATCCGAGAATCCGGAGATCGGCGTTTCCATGTCTACGGTCAATCCATTCGTTGGTGAGTGCAACGACGGATTCTTGAACGATATCCAGGGTCGGCATGTCCGCGCCGAAGATGTCGCCGCGGCGATTGCCACTGCCAGCGGCGGACCGGTCGCCGAGGGCGCGATTGGCGCAGGGACAGGCATGTCCTTGTTTGGCTACAAAGGCGGGATCGGCACGTCGTCCCGTGTTGTCCCGATCGACGTTGGGGGCTGGACGGTCGGCGTCCTGGTTCTGGCGAACTTCGGTCGGAAAGACGCGCTGGTCATCGACGGCGTTCCGGTGGGCCGTCTGCTGAACGAGGAAACCGGTCCTCAGGTGGACAAGGGTTCGATCGTCATGGTGGTTGCTACGAACGCCCCGTTGCTCGATCGGCAGCTACGCAGGCTTGCAAAGCGGGCAGTGTTGGGAATGGCCCGTACCGGCTCGCTCGGCGGCAACGGCAGCGGCGATGTGGTGCTGGCGTTTTCGACCGCCGAGTCGGTTCGCAGCCCATATTCAGGTACAGGGTGGACGGCACCGATCGAGCTACTCGCCGAGAGCGGGCCAGAAGGTTCGAGCGCGGCAATCGACGCGCTCTTCCAGAGTGTCGTCGAGGCGACGGAGGAGGCGATCTTGAATGCCCTGTTTCGCGCCGAGACGACCGTCGGTCGTGATGGACATGTGAGAACGGCGCTCCCCCTGGAACGCGTCACGGCAATACTCAGCGCCCATGGGCGACTCGCCCCGGAACAATGAGGGATTGATGTCAGCCAGCTGCAGCGCGGCGTGCGCGCACTGCTTCGGCAAGTTCGTCGAGGACAGGGAGCAACATCTCCCAGCCCATGCAGCTATCGGTAACGCTCTGCCCGTAGGTCATGTCGCCCGACCAATCGAGCTCCTGCCGCCCATCGACCAGGAAGCTCTCCAGCATCAGGCCGATGATGCCCGCTTCTCCCGCGCTGATCTGCTGGGCGACTTCATGTGCGACCAATGGCTGTCGGCGGTAGTCCTTGTTGCTGTTGCCGTGACTCGCATCGATCATGACACGCGCTGGCAGGTTGGCAGCCCGAAGCGAATCGAGCGCCGCGCTGACGCTCCCTTCGTCGTAGTTCGGACCCGACCGGCCACCACGCAGAATGACATGGGTGTCGCGGTTGCCGCGTGTCTCCACGATCGCCGCCAATCCTTCTTCCGTCACGCTCATGAAGTGATGCGGCCATGACGCAGCGGAGATCGCGTCGATCGCGATCTGAATGTCACCGCTCGTGCCGTTCTTGAATCCGACGGGCATGGACAAGCCGGACGAGAGGTTCCGATGCACCTGGCTTTCCGTCGTTCGTGCACCGATGGCCGCCCAGCTCACCGCATCGGCAATGAACTGCGGCGAGATCGGATCGAGAAACTCGCAGCCGGCCGGCAGTCCAAGATCGAGCACGTCCAGCAGAAGACCCCTCGCGATGCGCAAACCCTCGTTCACCGCATAGCTACCGTCTCCACGGGGATCGTTGATCAGGCCCTTCCAGCCGACGGTTGTGCGCGGCTTCTCGAAGTAAACTCGCAGGACGATCAACAGGTCATGCGCAAGCGCGGGGGCGATTTCCGCCAGCCGCGCCGCATAGTCGAGCGCCGCTCCGGCATCGTGAATCGAACACGGTCCAACCACCACCAGCAGACGGTCGTCCTCGCCGTTCAGGATGCGGCTGGCCGCGCGCCGTGACTGCTGCACTAGCGTTGCGCGCTCGTGAGTCAGCGGCAGTTGCTCCATCAGAATGGCTGGCGGAATCAGCGGCCGAATCGCCTTGATGCGCAGATTGCTCGTGATCGGCATATGCGAACCGCTGGGAACCAGGATGGTCGCGACCCCGGGGAGACTGCGCAGCACCGTCTCGACCTCGGAAAGCGGGTTACCGAGCAAGAGGATCTGGGCCGGCTCTCCCTCGTAGACTGCGGGTTCCAGCCCGGCGCCGTGCGCGACCTCGCAGACGCGTTCGATCTGCTTGCAAGTCGCGGAAGACTGCATTACCACCAGCATGTTGGTTCCATCACTCTAGCTTGCATGCGCGAAGGCAATCGTCCGCCTGGGCATGTTCTCGTTTACATGATTCGCAGGCGCATTCGCCGCGACCGGTCACAAATAGTACGAGAACTCCGGAAGGCACGGCCGATCGAGAACCTGTCGCGGCAAGCGGTTTGCAGGTGGTCCCCGAGCGCCCACCGAAATCGAACCAGAACGAAAAACGCCGAGCCTCGAAAGACTCGGCGCCATTCAGCGGAAGCGACGGGATTCGAACCCGCGGTCTCAGCCTTGACAGGGCTGCATGTTAGGCCACTACACCACGCCTCCAAGAGCGGAATGCATTCTAGCCCGAAGTCTGGCGACCTGTCAAGGCATTTTGCGTGACATAACACCGGTAGGCGTCAATAGAGGAAGCGTTGCTTTTCCCGTGCTTCATCGTATGCCGCGAGCGCGTCCTTGACGCCTGGCTGATTCGACGTCTCCGCAATCGGAACATCCCACCAACTGTCGAATCCTGGCACCCTGATGTCCTTGTCGACGCGCACATGGATGACCGTGCTGCGGGTTTCGTTCCGGGCTGCTTCGAGCGCCGATTCCAGTTCGGCCGGGCTGTTTGCCGAGAATGCGGCGGCTCCCAGGCTCGCGCCATTGGCCGCGAAGTCGATCGGGACGAGATCGCCATCGAGCCGGTTGGTGGCCGGGTTGCGGTAGCGCAATTCGTTGCCAAAAGACGGCGATCCGCAGGACATTTGCAGTCCGCGAATGCACTGGAAGCCTGAATTGTCGACCACGACGAGGTTGATCTTGCGCCCTTCGGCAAGCGAGGTCACCAACTCGGTGTTCATCATGAGGTAGCTGCCGTCGCCCACCATCACAAAGACCTCACGCTCCGGATCGGCCATCTTGACGCCCAGGCCACCCGCTATCTCGTATCCCATGCAGGAGAAGCCATACTCGACGTGATACCCCTTGGGGTCGAGTGGACGCCAAAGCTTGAGCAGATCGCCAGGCATGCCGCCAGCGGCGCAAACGACGACATCGGTTGGCTCCGTCGCCTGGTTCACGATCCCGATTGCTTGCGCTTGTGTGAGGGAGACGCCGGCCATCCCGGCGCGTTGCGCGTCGACAGCGGCATTCCAGTCGCGAGCAAGGGTCTCCACCACGTCGCCATATGCCGCGCTGGTGCGGAACTTCTGCGCCTGGAGCATGGGGGTCAGCCCGAGCAGCGCCTCCCAGGCGTCGCAGACCAGGGGGAACGAACCAGCCTTGTTGGCGTCCATCGCGTTGACATTGATGCTCAGGATCCGCAATTCGGGGTTCTGGAAGGCAGTATGCGAGGCGGTCGTAAAGTCCGACAGCCGCGTGCCGATTGCGATGACAAGATCGGCGCCGGCAGCGAGCCGATTGGCTGCAAGACCGCCGTTGGAGCCAACCGGTCCTGCGTACCATGGGTGGTTCCACGGCATCGAACCGTTGCCAGCCTGTGTCGTGACAACCGGTATCCCGAACTCATCTGCGAAGTGGGCGAGCGACGATGTCGCTTCACTGTAGATGACCCCGCCGCCGGCCACGATCAGCGGACGCTCGGACGCGCCAATGAGCGCGGCGGCATACCTCAGTTCCGACTCGGGCGCGATCTGCCGCACGACCCGATGCACTCGTTTCTCGAGGAAGGACGCAGGCACATCGAATGCTTCCGTCTGGGTATCCTCTGGAAATGCGAGGGTGACCGCACCGGTTTCGGCCGGATCAGCGAGCACCCGCATCGCCTCAGGTCCGCTGGACAACAGCTGCTCTGGCCGCTGAATCCGATCGAAGTACCTCGACACCGGGCGGAAGCAATCGTTGACCGAAACGTCCTGACCGAGCGGATACTCGAGCTGTTGCAGGACGGGATGGGGCACGCGGTTCGCGAACGTGTCACCTGGCAGCAATAACACCGGCAAGCGGTTGACCGTTGCGGTGGCCGCGCCGGTCACCATGTTGAGAGCGCCCG
This sequence comes from Thermomicrobiales bacterium, assembly GCA_041390825.1. NCBI lineage: Bacteria > Pseudomonadati > Thermomicrobiota > Thermomicrobia > Thermomicrobiales > Thermomicrobiales bacterium. The sequence continues at coordinate 25,902 of JAWKPF010000030.1, read as the reverse complement.
GGCCAACCGACGATGTGCAGGCCATCATCTGCAGGCGATTTTTCATGCGCGCGTATGCGATGGAGGTATGGACCATCGCTTGCTCGTTCTGCGGGCGATAGTAGGTGAGGTCTTCCCCGACCTCTTCCAGAGCCTGACCGATGCCGGAGACGTTGCCATGGCCGAAGATGCCGAACATGCCGGCGAACATTCGTTGCTCGTGGCCGTCTCGCTCGATGTATTGGTTGGACAGAAAGCGCACCAGCGCCTGTGCTGTCGTGAGTCGAACAGTCTTCATCGAGCCCTCCGCTGGGATGACCAGGTTCAGCTTGGCCGCTTGCCGGCGTCGCCGTTGATCTTGTCGGCGATGTCCTTCCAGCTGCCGATGCCATCGTTCATGTCGTCGCTCCAGGTCGCCCGTACCCAGGCGTGCTTTGGATCGTCCGATGGTTGCATCGTGCGCACTGGCTCGTCGCCTGCCAACACATTGAGGTAGTAGCCGGTGTATCCCTGGGCGACGGCGAAGGCGTGATAACCGAACGGCACCAGGAGCAGGTCGCCATCCCGAATGACGAAGGCTTCGTCGATCGTACCGTCAGCAGTGTAGAGGCGCTGCAGGCCGAAGCCATCGGGAGAGTCGATACGGTAGTAATAGATCTCCTCGAGGTCGGCCTCGCGCGGCATGTCGTGGATGTCATGCTTGTGCGGGGGATAGCTCGACCAGTTTCCGCTCGGTGTGATGACCTCGACGATCAGGAGCGAATCAGCCGGAAACTCAGGTTTGATGACGTGACGAATCTCGCGGCTGGCATTTCCGGCTCCACGAATCTCGACTGCCACATCGCTGGGCGTGATGAGTCTCGGAGGGAACCTGGAAGAGGCCTTCGACCGGCAAACCGCGATCTCCGAAAGAGTCTCGGCCTCGATCGAGCATGTGGATCCGACTGGCAGGTAGTACGCCCATGGGGGATCATCGAAGATGTTCGCGCGGGGACCGAGCGCGACGCGCTCACCATCGGAAACCACTGTGCACGAGCCGCTCAGGAGCACGAGGGCATATTCGGTGCCGTTGCTCTCGATCTGGAGCGGCGACCCTTTCGCGAGCCGGTGAACGGTGAGGCCGATGAACTCCCATTCGGCGATTTCGGCATCGACATGAATGAGGACACCGTCGCCGGGATCGACCGCGGAATGCAGCAAGAGTTCGCGTGGGTTCACTGGGACCCTCCTCAACGCATAAACCGGCTCATTGGCACAGGGGCGTTTTCCTGAATCGAAGCCTCGGCGGCATATGCCATCGCCAGCGCGGCTCGCCCGTCAGCGCCCGTGATGGGCACAGGGGAATCCTGCCGCAAGCAGTTCACGAAGGCGCGGATTTCCTCGACATAAGCCTCGTCGAATCGCTCCAGGAACCAGTAAATGTGATCGCTCCAAACGCCTTCGCTGTCATAACGAAAGAGTGGGGTTTCGCGTCCGTCACCGATCATCACTGCGCCGTTCGAACCGAAGATCTCTGTGCGCACGTCGTAGCCGAAACCCGAGCGGCGGCTGGCATCGATAGCGCCGAGTGAGCCGGACTCGAAGCGAATGTTCACGGTGCAGGTATCGATATCGTTGTACTTGGCGAAGACAGGGTCGACCAGATTCGCACCCATGGCGAAAACTTCCACTGGCTCGCATCCCATCAACCAGCGCACGCAGTCGAAGTCATGGATGACCATGTCGCGAAAGAGACCGCCACTGGTGGGAATGTACGCCTCATGTGGTGGATTCGGGTCGCGCATAGTGTCGCGCACGACCTCGATGTTTCCGAGCCTGCCATCGTGGATCATTTTCGAGGCCTTGGCGTAGGCCTTGTCGAATCGGCGTTGAAATCCGATCTGCAGCTGAACTCCGGCAACTTCCGCTGCGGCGATCGCCCGGTCGGTTGTTTCCAGATCGAGCGCGATCGGCTTCTCGCAAAAGATCTGCTTGCCGGCTGCTGCGGCAGCTTCGATCAGCGGGGCGTGAGAATCGGTCGATGTGCCAATGATGACCGCATCGATCGCGGGATCTTCGAAGATATCGGCGGGATCGGCGGTGACCCGGTCGCATCCTGTGGTGTCAGCCAGCTTTTGAGCAGACTCGAGATGCACATCGCAGATTGCGGCGAGCTTTGCGCCCTGAATCTCGTTCGCAACCGTTCGGGCGTGCCGATAGCCGATGCGCCCTGCTCCAAAAACGCCAATCTGGATCGATGCTGGCGAGGTCATGCTTCAGTACTTCCTTTGCTGCCGAGCAGGTCGAGCGCCCGGCCGAACATCGCATCAACGGAGAGACCGTATTTCTCGAGCAGCGCGTCGTTGGGCCCGGATTCGCCGAACCTGTCCTGAATGCCGACTCGCCTCATCAGTGTCGGTCGGTGCTCGCCCAGCACCTCCGCCACCGCGCCACCCAATCCGCCGATCACCGAATGATCCTCGGCGGTCAGGACCAGGTTCGTGCGCTCGGCGATCTCGACGATTGCGTCGATATCGATCGGCTTGATCGTCGGGACATGGAGCACAGAGGATTCGATTCCGCGCTCGGCGAGTCGCTCTGCAACGTCGAGAGCGCGTACGGTTTGCACACCGGTCGAGACAATACCGAGATCGCCGCCCTCACGGAGTAGCACGGCACGTCCGATCTCGAACTCATAGTTTTCGGGGAAGATAACCGGCGAGGCATCCCGTGTCAGCCGCAAATAGGTCGGTCGCCCGGAGACAGCAATCGCCGTCATGGATGCCTTCAGTTCCTGTCCATCGGCCGGGGCGATGACATCGATACCCGGAAGCGCGCGGAACGTGGCGATGTCTTCCACCGACTGGTGGGTCTTGCCCGTCTTTCCGGTGAGGATGCCTGAATAGCCGCCGCAGATCTTCACGTCGAGTCCCGGTTGGGCGATGACCACCCGGATTTGGTCGAGATCGCGACTGGTCAGAAACGCGGCGAAACTGCTGAGCCAGGGCGTGTACCCCAGCGTTGCCATGCCCGCCGCGACGCCCGCCATGTTCTGCTCGGCTATCCCCATTTCGAAGAATCGATCTGGGTAACAATCCGCGAAAATGTCGGCGCGCGTGGAATTGGCGAGATCGCCGTCGAGCACAACGGCGTTTGCGCCGGCAGCGGTAAGGTCACAGAGTGTTTGGCCCCAAACCTCGCGCAACGCGGCGTTGGTCCAGGGTCGTGGAGCCAGCGTGGTCACTCTCAACGTCATGCGGCACCTGCTCCAATCAGCGATCGCTCAGCAAGCTCGGCCACCGCGTCATCGAGCTCCTGCTGGGTCGGCACTTTCGCGTGCCAGTTGTGATTCGCCTCCATAAAGGAGACGCCCTTCCCCTTGATAGTGTTTGCAATGATGGCGACGGGTTGATCGGTCGCGCGCTCTGCTCGATCGAAAGCCGAGCGGAGTGATTCGTGATCATGGCCATCACAAGTGATTGTGTCCCAGCCGAATGCCGCGAATTTGTCCGCGGGATCGTCGATCGGTCGCGAGCGGGAATATCCTTCCTCGCTCGGCCAGCCGAATTGCGGCAGCTTGTTGTAATCGAGAATTGCAGTCAGGTTCCCAAGCCCGAACCTGGATGCGACGAAGCAGGCTTCCCAGATTTGGCCTTCCTGGATTTCACCATCTCCCAGAATCACCCAGGTGTGGAAGTCGAGCCCTGCATGTCGCGCGCCGAGCGCCATGCCGACTCCAGGCGACAGTCCCTGTCCGAGTGAGCCGGTCGACATGTCGATTCCCGGCAGCGTCTTCATGCACGGGTGGCCTTGCAGCCGGGAGTCGATCGCATCGAATGTGGCGAGTTCCTCGACCGGGAAGAAACCACGCAGCGCCAACACGGTGTAGAGCGCGATGGACGAATGCCCCTTGCTCAGAATCACCCGGTCCCGATCCGGCAGGTGAGGCCGATCTGGATCGATGTGGATTCGATCGAAGTAGAGATTGACGAGGATATCGGTGACCGAAAGCGGTCCGCCGATGTGTCCGGCGCCGGCATTGAACACCGATCGCAGAATGAGCTCGCGCGTGCGGGCGGAAAGCCCGTCGAGCTCCGAAATGGAGCGGTCAGACGGTCGTTTCGAAGTCAAAGCGTCGTCGCCTCTTCGCTTGATGTTAATGAGCGAGAACCTCGTGGCTGCTGGAGCATCCACGGTCGCCCTTCAATGGCGGATGCTACTGACCGGTCCGTTCATTGTCAATTCAGCATGCGTGGAACGCGTCGCCGTACACTGTGCCCGCAAAGAGTGCGAACGAGGAGAGGTCGATTTTTCCAATGGTTCGAGCAACGCGCCGGGCTGTGCTGCTGGGAGCGTCCGCGACAGTGGGTGGCGCAGTGCTTGGCATGGCGACGACTACTGGTTCTCGATCGATGCGGCTAGTTCGCGCCGCCGATGAGGACGATCGGCCACTTTCGGTCGCGCTGCTCGCTTCGCATGCGGAGCAGATGGAACCTCTCCTCGATACAGTCGAAGAGTCGCTCGGTTTCGAAGTCGAGACGACCGCGCTCGAGTATGCCGAGCTGTACAGCCAGTTGAGCCTGGTGCTGACCCAGCGCGCGCCGACGTTCGATGTCGTGTCACTCGACGATGTATGGGTCCCGCAGTTCTCTACGTTCCTGACGCCGCTGAAGCAGACAGAGTCGTATCTTTCACAGGTACCCGAGGTTGTCAGCGCGCTTTCGAGCTTTCCCGGCGAGTCCGAGCCTTGCTGCGTGCCGTGGCTTGGCAACGCCCAGTTCTTCGTCTCGCGTCCGGAATGGCTCGCTCGGCTCGGTCTCGAGTCTCCTACAGACTGGAACGAGACGGTCGAATTCGCGATCAAGATCGGGAACGCGTTCGGCGATGAAGAGTTGGCCGGTTTCGCGATCGAGTCGCTGACGCCGCATCAGGTGGTGAACAGCTTCCTGCCAATCCTGAGGGGATTTGGCAGCGAGCTGATCGATCCGCAAACGATGGTGCCCCAGCTCGATACCTCCGAGGCGATCGCGGCGGCCGAGGTCTTTCAGGCGTTGGCAGCTTTGAGCCCCGTTGAATCAGCCGCCACCGGCGAGCCGACGAACACCGAACGCTTCGAGTCGGGGACGGTTGCCATGATGGCGAATTTCTGGTCGTCCGGGGTGCTCGCCAGCAGTTCAGCCGAGATGGAATGGGAATCAGGGCCGATTGCCAGCAACGCGCAACCCGCGCAGCAAAGTGTTCCGCGTCAAACGATGACAGGCGCCTGGCTTGCCGGCATCCCTGCTGGCAGCTTGCAGGCAGCGAGGGCCCGTGAATTTATCGACTGGCTTACCTCTACCCGGGTGCAGATCTCGCTCATCGGATCCCTGCTGCCACCGGCCAATTCAGCAGCCTACGCAGACGATGCCTCGATCGATGCCCAGCCAGAGTTGCCGCATCTGCTGGAGTTGCTTGCTGGTTCGACGCCGCGGCCGCGCTCGCCCTACTACCCGCAGCTCGAACTGCTGGCGGCCACCGAATTGATCGCGATGCTTGCCGGAGAGCTGTCGGCCGAAGAAGCGCTCCGCAATGCCAATCTCGCGATGCGCGCTTTCCTCGCTCGCGAGGGCGTCCTGGATGCCTAAGCAGAGACAGTTGCCGATTATGCCGAAGCGGTGATACTGTTTTTTCTGTCGTACAGGGAAAAGGCTCGCCGAGAGCTTTGGTCGCTCCGGCTCCGCCATGGATCGGTCCACGGTGGATCGATCTCTCCCGCACGTTTCCATCGCAGGAGGCAGCTCGTGATCGAAGAAGGATTCACTCCGGCCGTTGATCGGCGCACCGTCCTCAAGAGCGGGGCGCTCGCTGGAGCTCTGGCCGCATTTGGCGGCATTTCAATGGCACAAGACGCCAGCGCCCAGGACACCGAACGATCCGATATTGATATCGTTGTCGTGTCCCATGGTCAGGCATCCGACCCCTTCTGGTCGGTGGTTCAGAATGGCGTTGCGCAAGCCGGGGAGGACATGGGCGTCAACGTCCAGTACCAGGCGCCCGGCACGTTCGATATGGTCGCGATGGCGCAGCTGATCGATGCCGCGGTCGCGACCGATCCAGACGGACTGGTTGTTTCGATTCCGGATGCGGATGCGCTCTCGGCGTCGATCACCGCAGCCGTCGAAGCCGGAATTCCGGTCATTTCGATGAACTCCGGTAGCGACGTCGCCGCCGATCTGGGCATCCTCACGCACGTTGGTCAGACCGAGTACGAAGCTGGATACGGCGGCGGTCAGCGAATGGCCGAGGCCGGCGTGACCAATGCGATCTGCGTCAACCAGGAAGTTGGCAATGCTGCGCTCGACCTGCGATGCCAGGGCTTCACCGACGCGTTGGCGGAGTCCGGCGGAACGGTGGAAACCGTTGCGGTCGATCTCGCGGATCCCACCGGTGCGCAGCAGCGCATCTCTGCTGCCATTACGGCAGATGACACGATCAACGGCATCCTGACGCTTGGTCCCACCGGCGCAGCGCCGGCGTTGGCGGCACTTACCGAATCTGGCCAGCTCGGATCGATGGCCCTGGCCACCTTCGACCTCTCACCCGAGGTGCTCGATGCCATCGAGGCGGGCGATATGCTCTTCGCGATCGATCAGCAGCAGTATCTGCAAGGCTACCTGCCGATCGTGCTCCTGACGCTTTACAACACCAACCTCAACACGATTGCCAATCCGGTTCTCATGACCGGACCTGGATTCGTGACCCAGGAAACAGCCGCTCAGGTCAAGGAACTCTCCGCGGCCGGCACCCGATAACTCGGGAACAACTGCTCTCGGGTGGCACGGCCGGCGCAAATCGCGCCGGTCGTGCCTCAGTCCTTCGCACAACAGGTGACGTGTATGGCCCAGGTTTCCTCGGCAACCGCTCCACCAATGGAGCCTGTGTCGACTCCTTTGCTGAAACGGCTGTTGCTCAAGCCAGAAATGGGCGCCATCGCCGGTGCGGTCGTCGTTTGGATCATCTTTGCAGTCATTGCGGGCGATCGAGGGTTCCTCTCGATGCGAGGAGCCGCGAACTATCTGGAGGTCTCTGCCGAGCTCGGCATTCTCGCGGTGGCCGTCGCGCTGTTGATGATCGGCGGGGAGTTCGACCTCTCTGTGGGGTCGACCATCGGCGCATGCGGCATGATCATTGCCATCCTTTCGGCCGAGTACGGCTGGAACTATTGGGCGGCGATCGGCGCTGCGCTGGTCTTTTCGGTCGTCATCGGAGTAATCAACGGCATCGTCGTCGTCAAGACTGGCTTGCCATCGTTCATCGTGACACTGGCCATGCTCTTCATGGTGCGCGGCGCCACCATCGGCATCACGCGCCAGATCACGGGACGAACTCAGGTCGGAGGACTGAAGGACCTTCCGGGCTTCGAAACCGCATCGAAGGTTTTCGCAAGCGATATCCATCTCTTCGGAAACAACTTCGCGATCTCGATCGTCTGGTGGCTGGCGCTCACGCTGATTGCTACCTGGGTGCTTCTCCGCACCAGATTCGGCAACTGGATCCCTGGGGTTGGGGGCAGCTTGCAGGCGGCGCGTAACCTCGGTGTCCCGACCACTCGCGTCAAGGTGACGCTCTTTGTCGCCACAGCAGTGTCCGCATGGTTGGTGGCGACGATTCAAGTGACGAGCTTCGGTGGCGCAGATGTGCTTCGCGGAACTTATCGTGAGTTCTACGCCATTGTTGCCGTGGTGATTGGCGGGACGCTCTTGACCGGTGGCTATGGGTCTGCGCTTGGCGCGGCGCTCGGCGCGTTGATCTTCGGCATGGTGCAGCAAGGCATCATTTTCGCTGGCATCGACGCCGACTGGTTCCAGTTTGTGCTCGGCGGCATGCTTCTCTCGGCGGTGTTGATCAACCGATTCGTGCGATCGCAGGCGGTGACGGCGCGATGAGCGAACAGACTCCAGCAGTCGAACTCCGCGACATCAGCAAGTACTTTGGCACCGTGGTGGCGTTGGAGCATGTCTCCATGGCCGCGCACTATGGCGAAGTGCATTGCCTTCTGGGCGACAACGGCGCCGGAAAATCCACGCTTATCAAGATCATTTCCGGTGTCTTTTCTCCCGATCGAGGCGAATATCTCTTCGAGGGAAAGCCAGTGCGCTTCTCGTCCCCGAGGGACGCGCTCGATCTTGGTATCGCGACCGTCTATCAGGATCTCGCGATGATTCCCCTGATGAGCATCTCGCGCAACTTCTTCCTCGGTTCTGAGCCCACCAGGGGGTGGGGGCCATTCAAGCGGTTCGATCTCGACTTCGCGGATCGCGTGACCCGAGAAGAACTCGCCAAGATGGGCATCAATGTGCGCGACACGCAGCAAGCGGTCGGCACACTCTCAGGTGGCGAGCGACAGTCCGTGGCGATCGCGCGCGCGGTCTACAACGGCGCCAAAGTGCTGATCCTCGACGAACCAACTGCCGCGCTCGGTGTGAAAGAAGCGGGAGTCGTGCTGCGATATATCGCGCAGGCCCGTGCCCGTGGCATCGCGGTGATTTTCATCACCCACAACGTGCATCACGCGTACCCGATCGGTGATCGTTTCACCATCCTGAACCGCGGTTCGAGCTACGGCACGTTCGTCAAGCGCGATGTCACGCGAGAGCAGGTCGTGGAGATGATGGCAGGCGGCCAGGAACTCGAAGAGCTCGGGCATGAATTGGAAGAATTCGCTCGTCTCGACGGTCTGACCGAGGAAATGAGAGCCGGACAGGCAATTGCGGCCGAAGGCCGCGCGCACGTACCGCCATCGAATTAGCGCTGCGTCGGTATCCCTCGTCGACCTAGACGGCGTTTCGTGGGATCATCAGCTGCCGGAATTGCGCCGCAGCCTGATCGACATGACGCTTGCCATTGCTGAGCGAAATCGACAGGTGGCCCGGCAAAAAGGCATCGAATTCGACCTCTGCCATCTTCAGCGTGCTTGCCGCGTATTTCTGGATAGAGCAATCGTGTATGTTCTGCGCGATGATGGTCCCGCCGTAGAACACCAGGTCTCCGCCAATGAGATAGGTCCGGTCGCCACCGGTAACCAGCAGAGAAACATGCCCATCAGCGTGCCCTGGCGTTTCGTACACCGTGACGGTAAGCGCGCCGACTTGAAACGAAGCGCCTTCGGTCAACGTTCCCTTGCCGGGACAGGGCTCGAATACATAGTCGGCCGGATAGAATCCGGCCTTCTTGGCGAACGGCAGGCTGATCTGCTCTTCGTCACCAACTGCCAATGTCGCCATGGTCAGCGGTGAGCCGATGACGTCCAACCCGAGACGATCACGAAAATCGGCCGCGCCGCCTGCATGATCAGCGTGATAGTGGGTCAGAAGGAGCTTGCTGATCCTGTCGATGTCCACCCCTGAATCCGCAATGTTCGCAAGGATTTGCTCGGTAGCGCCGTACTTGCCGCCCATTCCCGCGTCGACGATGGCGGCCTCGGAGCCTCCGTCGATGACATAGATGTGACAGTCGAGCGGCGCCGACAGGCCGAAGCCCGCATTGCCGCCGCCAACGAGACAGATGTCTTTCGTCAATCTCATCGTTCGTTCACCGGTGACTGAATTGCAGCCAATACCGCGTTGAGATCGGTGAAAACCAGGTCCGGCCGCGCCTCCGCGCCCGCAATATCCGCCCGTGTCGAGACTCCCGTCAATACGAGGACTGCAAGGGTTCCAGCACGGCTGCCAGCGACGATGTCGGTATCCAGCCGATCGCCGACCGAAACGATGTCGGACGGCCGCACATCCAGGTGCCGGGAGATGCCGTCGAACATGAGTGTCTCTGGCTTGCCCACGACGGCCGGTGTCACGCCGGTCGATGCCGCGATGGCAGCAATGATCGACCCACATCCCGGTTCGAGACCGTGTTCAGTCGGAAGCGTGACATCCGAGTTGGTTGCAACGAACGTCGCGCCGTTTTGAATCTGGGTGTGGGCTTCCGACAACTTGTCGTATGTGAACTTCCGGTCCAACCCGGCGACCACCGCTGCGGCCTGCAGGTCGGTGCCGTTGGCTTGCACGAGATCGTCTGTCTGGAAAAGTTGCTCGAAAAGAGCGGGCTCGCCGACGACGTAGATCGGCGAACCCTTGGGAAAACGGCTCAGAAGATACTCTCGCGTGGCGACACCCGATGTCACGATCCACTCGGGCGGCACGTCGAGGTCCATCTTTGCGAGCTTCTTGACGTATTGCGTGGGCGTCAGGGTCGAGTTATTCGTTGCAAGCCGGAACGGAATATTGCGCAGCTGCAGCGTGGCGAACAGGTCGATGGCTCCGGGAAGCGGGGCATTGCCGCGATAGAGCACGCCATCCATGTCGAAGATCCACGCCTTCGCCGAGTTCAATCGTTCGATCGCGGGTGAAGCCACAGTCGCGATCGGTTCTGGGTTGCTCTTTGTTCGCTCGCGCAACAGCTTCATGCCGGATCCAGTCCTCCCAACGCATCGATGATTGCCTGGTTGAACACGTCCATGTCGCGCGGTGTGCGCGACGAGATCAGGTTGCCGTCGATCACCAATGGCTCATCGACATAGTTCCCACCGGCATTCGTGATGTCGTCACGGATCTTGTTCACCGATGTGGTCGTGCGTCCCGGTAGCACCTTGGCCGAGATGAGAAGCTGCGGTCCATGACAGATCGAAGCCGCCGGCTTGCCGGACTCGACGAACTCTCGCGTAAACGCAACCGCATCATCTACGATGCGCAGATTCTCCGGCGCGCCGCCGCCGGGGATGATGAGCATATCGAACCCATCGATGGCCCTGGGTCCAAGCTGATCGAAGGTCGTGTCGACGGTCAGCACCGCGCCCTTCTTGCCGGTCACCTCACCGGGTTCGGTGCCGATCAGCACGGTTTCCGCGCCCGCGCTTTCTGCGGCGGCCACGGGCGCGGTCACTTCCACATCCTCGAAGTTGTTGGCAATTACGACCGCAACACGCTTCTTGCTCACCGTCATCCTCCTCGGCGTTTCCTGGGACTACGCGCTGGCGGTTGCCGCCAGGTGCAGGGACCGGCTCTCGTTCAGACTGCGCATCATCTCGATGGCCTTCTCGACTGGCACAGCCCCCAGGTCCTCGCCCGTGCGCAAGCGTATCGCGACTGAACCCGATTCCGCTTCCCGCTTGCCAATGACCAGCATGAACGGAATCTTCTTGAGCTGAGCGTTTCGGATCTTCGCTTGCATTCGGTCTCGGCCCTCGTCGACCTCGGCTCGCAATCCAGCGTCCCGCAACTGCTGGGCGACCTGATTTGCGTATTCGATTTGGTCTCCCGTGATTGGGATCAACGCTGCTTGCGTCGGCGCCAACCACATCGGGAAGGCCCCGGCGTAATGCTCGACCAGTCCACCGACGAAGCGTTCCATGGAACCGAGCAACGTCCGGTGGATCATGACCGCGCGATGCCGCTCGCCATCCTCACCGATGTAGTTGACATCGAATCGCTCGGGCAGATTGAAATCGACCTGGATCGTCGGCCCCGTCCATTCCCGGCCAAGCGCATCGACCCACTTGATGTCGATCTTCGGACCGTAGAACGCGCCTCCGCCCTCATCGATCTTGTAGCTCAGCCCTCGTCGTTCCATGGCCGTTCGCAGCCGCTCGATTGCCAGATCCCAGACCTCGTCATCTCCGATAGCTTTTTCGGGCCGCGTGGCGAGATATGCCTGGAACTCGTATCCAAAGACATCGGCCATGTGTTCGGCCAGGTCGATTACCGCTTCGACCTCATCGATGACTTGATCCGGCATGCAGAAGATGTGTGCATCGTCTTGCGTGAAGCCGCGCACCCGCAACATGCCGTGGAGCGTGCCCGAACGCTCGTAGCGATAGACCGTACCGAGCTCCGCATACCGCACTGGCAGTTCACGATAGGAGCGCACTGTGCTCTTGTAGATCATGATGTGCCCGGGGCAGTTCATCGGTTTGAGGTAGTAGTCCACCTCTTCGATCGACATCGGGGAGTACATATTCTCTTTGTACGTTTCGAGATGCCCCGAGATCTTGTAGATCTTTTCCGATGCGATGTGCGGCGTATAGACGAGTTGATATCCGCGCGCCAGCTGCTCCTGCTGCTCGAACTGCTCGACGAGGTAGCGGACCGTTGCCCCGTTCGGCATCCAGAGAATCAGGCCCGGCCCGATCTCCTCGGAGACCGTAAAGAGCTCAAGCTCCTTCCCGAGCCGTCGGTGATCACGCCGCTGCGCCTCCTCCAGCTTGGCGAGGTGCGCATCGAGATCTTCCTGCGTGAACCAGGCCGTGCCGTAGACCCGTTGCAGCATTGGTCGGTTCTCATCCCCCCGCCAATATGCCCCGGCCACGGATTGCAGCTTGAATGGTCCGATACGGTCTGTCGACTCGACATGCGGTCCTCGGCAGAGATCGAGGAAATTGCCCTGCTGATAGGTCGTGATCTCCTCCCCATCAGCAAAGCCGTTGATGAGCTCGACCTTGTACGGATTGTTCCCGAAGAGATCGAGCGCCTCCTGACGAGAAACGACCGTCCGCACGAACGGTTCGGCCGCGTTCTGATGAGCGCGCATTCGCTCTTCGATCGCGGCGAGATCGTCCGAACTCAGCGATTGCGGGAGGTCCATGTCGTAGTAGAAGCCGTGCTCGATCGCTGGACCGATGGCGAACTTCACTCCGGGGTAGAGCTCCTGGATCGCTTCGGCCATCAGGTGGGCTGCGGAATGCCGCATGCGCGCCAGTTCGAATTCCCCGGCCGCCGTCGGATCGAACGCAATGTCCATTTCTTCCGAGAGTTCGTGCAAATCAGCCTGTGCCATGTTCGATATCGCTTTCGTCTGTCGATGCGTACAAAAAAACCAGCCGTCCACTCTGGGACGTCTGGCTGACGTGGTTCCACCCTGATTCAGAATCGAATGAGATTCTCTCGAATCGCCAGTAACGCGGCGAGCCGCTGCGTCACTCCCGGTTGGTTTTCTCGCTTCCGCAAACTACTTCCATTTCAGCAAAGAGGAAGCTCTCTCGAGGCGCGGCAAGCGGTACTCGTCCCGATCGACGTGACGAAGGTATTCGGTTGTAGGTGAGGATACGGACCCAGCCGTCCGATTGTCAATCCACACCCGCGTCCGCGGTGGTGTGGGAGGGGACCAGCATGGCGGCTTTCTTGCGCTGCGACTGCGAATACGCCATCCACCCGCAGAACCCGGCCACCGCGATCGCCGCCAGGGCTCCCATGACCGTGATCGGTGTGGAAACGCGCCGTCCACCGCTCGATGTGTTCGAGTCCTGGCTTGTCGATGCCATCGCAAACGGAGATGCCGTGGGTGCGACTGGTGACGTGCTTTCATTGGGAACCGGCGAAGCGGCTGGCGCCTGGCCGATCGAATTGCCGCCCCGACTCTGCGCCAGGATTTGAGCGGCGTCAGGATCGCGATAGCTGACACGGCTGTTGGTGATTTGCTGACCCGCCGCTTCCCGCTCGGCCTTCGCTTCGAACGCATAGTCGAGCAGTATCGCGTTGTCCTGATACCAGATGTCAGGTGCCTCACCATCGAGCGTGACGGAAATCATGGTCGATCCATCACGGGTGGCGACTTCGATCAGGCAGTACCCCGCTTCGTCGTCGTAACCGGTCTTGCCGCCAATGATTCCGGAATAGCTGCCGAGGAGCTTGTTGGTGTTGCTGACGAAATAGCCACTGTCCGTCTGGTATGAGCTCGCCCCGATGAGCTGTTGAAAGGTTGGGTACTTGAGCGCGTACATCGTGAATGCCGCCAGGTCGCGGGCGGTCGAATAGTGCCCGTCCTCGCTGAGCCCGTGCGGGTTCTCGAGATGCGTGTTGGTGAGTCCCATGTCGGCAATGCGCTGATTGACGAGGTCGATGAAGTTGCTCACCGCCTGATCATCGGAGTCACCTTGCTGGTAGCCGAGTGAGCGGGCAATGGCATGCGCCGCGTCGTTGCCCGAGGGAAGCATCATCCCGTAGAGCAAGTCGTTGAGCGTAAACGTCTCACCGGGGCCGAAGCCCATGGTGGTCGAATCTGCGCCGAACATGTCGGAACTGTTTGTGGTGATGGGGGTGTTCAGGTCTGCCAGCTCGAGCGCCTCGATCGTTGTGAAGATCTTGGTCAGGCTCGCGATAGCCACTTCTTCGTCGGCGTTGTGTTCGACAAAGACCTCGCCAGTTTCGGCGTCGATGACGATGTATCGCTTGGAGGAGATGCCGTCGAGTTCTGAGATCTGCGCGCTGGCCGGAGCCATCGCGAGCGACACATATGCCGCGATGAGACCGAGCATCACGAGAAGGCGAACGACCTGGTGAGTTTTCGCGGGGAGAGGTTGGGCCATGAACACTGCTGGTTCGGCGATCACGCGAACGCGCGTCCTCGGTTTCGACGAAAACGCCCGCTCCTGGGAGCGGGCGTTCGAGGGTGGGCGATACTGGACTCGAACCAGTGACCTCCACGATGTCAACGTGGCGCTCTAACCAGCTGAGCTAACCGCCCATCAGCCGGAAGGAGATTATAGAGGATCGTTGGCCATCTTGTGCAGGGCTGGATCTAGTGACCCAGCAGCCGCACCGAGTTCGACCGGCGATGCCAGCGATAGTCGATGGAGCCAAACGATGCGCCAAGCGCGGCTGCCTCGTTGCGAAGCGGCTTGAGCTCTTCCTGCCGGACCTTCCATTTCCCCTGGACCTGATTGATGACGAGCTGGCTGTCACCGTCGACGCGCACATGCTCGACCGGTGCGCGGTCTCCAAGCTTCTCCCTGAGAAACAGGAGCGCCTCGATGAGTGTCCGGTATTCCGCCTGGTTGTTGGTCATCGCGCGGCCGGGATAGTCGCGTCGCTCCAGCAGTTCTCGGCCGGTGGGGCTTTGGATGTGAAAGCTTCCGTATCCCTTACCAGGATTCGGATCGGCTCCCCCGTCGAAGGTGATGACATAAGGATTGGTGCGAGAAGAGAGCGGAACGGGGGAGCCGGAATCCGGCTCCCCCAATGCAACCTGTGACTGACTCAAGCAGCGGCTTCCTCTCGGGCGCGTGCTTCAGCCTTGATCTGCTCGGCGAGATTCGGCGGAACCGGCTGGTAGTGCGAGAACTCGCTCGTGAACGAGCCGCGCCCCTGGGTAATGGAGCGAAGATCGGTCGCGTATCGCTGGATCTCAGCGCCCGGAACGGTCGCCTCGATGCACGTGGAACCGTTAGCGGCCGGGTTCATGCCGGTTACATGCGCTCGTTTCCCGTTCAGGTCGCTCATGACGTCTCCGGTGAAGGTGTCGGGCACGACCACGGAAATGGACATCACCGGTTCGAGGAGGATCGGCTTGCCCATCAAAATGCCCTTCTTGAAGGCCTCTTTCGAAGCGATCTTGAATGCCATTTCATTCGAATCGACGTCGTGATAGCTGCCGTCGTATAAGGTCACTTTGACGTTGACCACTGGATACCCGGCAACTGGACCGGCTTCGAGCGCCTCGCGCACGCCCTTCTCTACCGCCGGGTAGAAGTTGCGCGGTACCGAGCCGCCCACCACACGCTCGGCGAATTCGAAGTCGGCCTCCTCGAGCGGCTCGAGTTCCAGGAAGACGTGGCCGTACTGACCAGCGCCTCCAGTCTGTTTCTTGTGCTTGTATTCGGAATTCGTCTTGGAGGAAATCGTTTCGCGATACTGGACCCTCGGGAGCCCGAGCTCGACATTGACGCCGTAGCGCCGGGTCATACGCTCGATTGCAATTTGCACGTGCGGTTCTCCCAGTCCAGAGAGAATCGATTCGCCAGTTACCGAGTCGCGTCCCAGCTGAAGGGTCGGATCCTCCTCGACGATGCGGTGCAGAGCCTGTCCCATCTTGTCCAGGTCCGCTTTCGTCTTCGGATTGACTGCCGCGGAGTAGGATGGCTTCACGAAATCGATCCGCGGCAGTTCGAGGTGATGTCCTTCGTCGCTCAGCGTGTCGCCGGTGTGCGTGACCGAGAGCTTCCCGATCGCGCCGATGTCGCCGGCATCGATCGAATCGGCATTGATGTGCTCTTTGCCGCGAGAGAAGAACGCATGGCCCACGCGTTCGCTCTTGTCCGCATGTTCGTTGTAGACCGAGCTATTCGACTTGAACGAACCCGAGAAAACCCGGAAATAGGAAACCCGGCCAACATGGGGATCGGCTACGGTCTTGAACACCAGCGCGGCGAGCGGGCCACCTGCATCGGCGCCGAGTTCTTCCTCGTCGCCCTTCGAGTTCGTCGCGATCACGGTGCGTGTGGACGCGGCAGGGGCGTACTGGATGATGGCGTCCAGCAATCGATCGACACCCTTCATCGACGATCCGGCTCCTGCAAAGACTGGAACCATGTCTCCATTTTGGATGGCGACCTCGACCGCGTGCCGCAATTCCTCGTCGCTGATCTCTTCGTCGTTGAGATAGCGCTCCATCAGCACTTCGTCCGAGTCTGCAGCGGCTTCGATGAGTTGTCCGCGCGCTTCGCGTACCGGTCGTTTGAACTCCTCAGGAATGTCGGTTTCGATCGACTTGCCCGGATTGGCATCGTCGAACATGTAGGCGCGGCCGGAGAGGATGTCGGCAACGCCCCGGAATGACTTTTCTGCGCCAATCGGGAGTTGCAGCGGCCCAACCATCGGTCCGAGCACAGATCGGGCTGACTCGATCGTGCGGTTGAAGTCGGCATTGTCCCGATCCATCTTGTTGACAAAAAGGATCCGCGGAACGCCGGCCGCTCCGGCCATCGACCAGGCCTTCTCGCTCCCGACCTCGACGCCCGCTGACGCGTCGAGAAGAATGACCGCGGCGTCGACGACGGCCAGCGCCGATTGCACCTCTCCAAGGAAATCGGCATATCCCGGCGCGTCGACCACATTGATCTTGTGATCCCGATACTCGACCGGCGCCAGTGCCAGCGAGATCGACATGTGGCGCTTGATCTCGTCGACATCGAAATCCGTCACGGTGTTGCCGTCTTCGACCTTGCCAAGCCGCGTCGTCGCCCCGGAGACGAACAGCATCGCCTCGGCCAATGATGTCTTTCCCGCGCCACCGTGGGAAAAGAGGCCGATGTTGCGAATCTTGTCAGCTGTGTACTGCTTCACGGGGTCTCCTTCATCGAGAGCCGTTCAGGCCGGTTGACCCATCATGCGTAGATGGGCGGTCGAGCGACTGGATATGCGGCCGCTCGCCAGCCGATGGCGCGCACCGTTCCCGGGGCGTTGCAATCAGGCTGACGGCTTCGGTTGCGGATCGTCTGCATCGAGCAGACCTCCTTAGGACGCAAGCAATCGTGAAGACATTATAGAAAGGTCCATGGTCAGGCCACAATCGACCGCAATCGAATTCATGGAATTGGGCGTGTTCGTTCGTCTACTGCCCGGTCGCCGATTGGGCACGCTGCGCAATGAAGCGAAGGCCTTCGAGGGTGAGGTTGGTTTGCATGGGCCCAATTCCGAGGAACGTTCGGAGAAGAGCGCGCCGTTGCCACCGGTGAGCACGACGGTCTCGCAGCTGCCGAGCTCGGCTTTGGCCATTTCGACCAGGCCTTCGACCATCTTCAGGTGTCCGAGTACCACCGGCCTGTACCGCGTGTGTGGTGTTGCGTCCGATTGCCTCGCGCGGAATCTCGATTGGGACGGCGTACAGATCGCAGCCCGTGACGCAAGCGCATCCATGCTTACACCCAGATCTGTAGCAACAAGCTCTTCAAGAAAGCGGCCATCCGCGTCGAGCGCATCTACCTTGGTCGCCGTTCCAAAGTCGACGACGATGGCCGGACGGCCGTAGAGCACATCGACCGCGACCGCGTTGGTCAGGCGATCGGTGCCGGTTTCGCGTGGCTGATCGGTGCAGACTTGATGCCGAGCGGTAGCTGGCTCGATACCAGCAATGGAGAAATCCCGAACGCGCTGCTCCACATACTCGGTCAGGCTGCGGGTAATGGCGGGGACAACGCTGCACATCGCAACAATGCAATCGTCGGCGGTGAGTGCCTCAGCGGGATACTGAGGAGCGCGCCATTCATCAGCTGTCCGATCACGTGCGGAGGAGAACCGGAACGTTCTCAGCCAAGGCGCCGTCAGATCCTCGGTCAGCCCAATGTGCACATTTGTGTTGCCGACATCGATCGCGAGAAACACCCAGCTCTTCCTGACCCCTCTGTCGGGCCCCTGAGGGTTGGCTCCCCTTCATATTCGCCACGTATTATCATAGGCCGACGCGACGCGCGAATGCGCCGCCGCTTGTTCCTGCCTCGAGAGCTTTCCATGTCCGATTCTGCTGTCACGATACGAAATAATCCTGCTGACCTTCCTGATCAGCAAGGCGATGGGCGTGCTCATTGCGCTCACTGCCTTCTTCCTCGGAGCGCTTGCGCAACGCGGGGAATGGCTTCCAGACACCCTGGGAGTCGATTCCGTTATCGCGCCGGCTTCGGATGCGAACGACACCTCGATCGGCTGTCGCAGGTCGAGGAACTGATCAATGAGGAGTATTACGGACGTCCGCAGGATGGCGAGACCGTGACGAGTTTTGAGCGACCTCGGAGGGACGAGCCCTTACCGGGTTGGCCGAGGGGCTGGACGGTTACCCGTCTACCTGCCACCGGACGCAGATCAGCAACAGGCAGCGAATCAGCTCGAAGGCACCTTCGAGGAATCGGCGTCGGGGTGGCCACCCGCGATGGGAAGATGACCAATGTCGCGCCGATCCCCGGATCACCGGCCGAGGAGGCAGATACTTGCTGGCGATGTCATCCTGCAAATCGATGGCGTCTCGGTCGAAGGTCTGGACGGACGCCGACGCCTCGACTTGCTCAAAGGCCCGGCCGGGAGTCGGTGCATCTCCAGCTGCAACGCGGGACAGAACCACCCATGTCCCTCGATGTGGAGCGCCGCAAGATTCCTGTTCCCGTCGTGACCTACCGGCTCGACGAGGAATCGAACGTGGGCATCATCAGAATCGCCGTCTGGCGACAAGACCGCCGCGGAACTCGATGCCGGCGCGCTTCAGGCCGCGAAGAACGACGGACGGAATCATCCTCGATCTGCGGTCGGTGGATGGCTGGGTGCAAAAGCGCGCAACAGACGATCGGGCGCTTTGTGCTGGAAGATGCCGGTCCAGCCCTTTGGGAGGACACGCAATCCCGGTCGCACGGGGATGAGAAGAACAGCCCATCATCTCGGGCGACGTCAACGCATATGACATTCCACTGGTCGTACTGGTGAACAACGGGACCGCGAGCTCTGCGGAGATCGCTGCTGAGCATGCGGGACTACGAGCGCGCGACGATCGTGGGCTAAAGGTCCGTGCAACTGGTGCACGTCTTCGAGGACGGCTCTTCTTTCCGGCTTACCTGCGCATTGGTTGACGCCGAACGAAGAAGTGATCGACAAAGTTGGCATCGCGCCAGATGCGTGGCTTCGAGGACACCTGACAGCGAGATCGGCGATGATGCGCAGCTGAATGCCGCTATTCGGGTCTGACCACCTCGACAGGGACACCGGTTGCCTGATGTTCCTTACGCTAACAGAGTTTACAGGGCGGTAACCGCGAGTTAACGCGGCGTCCATAGCATTTGGTCGTGATGAGCGACCGAAGTGCTCCAACCGAACTCGAAACCTCCAACCAGCAGGCGCCATCGATGGAGCGGCACGATCTTGTTGGTGGAGGACGACCCTACGCTTCGCAGCATAACCACCTACAGCTACGATCGGCGCCGGATACGGTGTCATCAGCGCCGCGGTTGGTGAGGCCGCCATGGCGGTCGTGCGAGCAGCTGGACCAGATCGATCTCGTCGTTCTCGATCGATGCTGCTGGTTTGAGTGGCCTGGCAGTGCTGCTGCCAGATCCGGACCCGCAACGACGTTCCGGTGCTCATCGTCCGCACGAGGTGACAGGACAAAGTCGACGGACTCGAGAACTGGGCGCGGACGACTATGTCGTCAAGCCGATTCGCGTTGCCCCGGAGTTCATTGCCCGGGTGCCGGGCGACGATGCTGCCGCGCATTCCATCGGCGCGGCCGCCGTCGTAGCTCTATCGTGGCCCCCCTCACGATCGAACTGGAAAGCCAAGCGCAAGTGGGCGCCAGGGATCTGACGCTGAGCCGGAAGGTTCGGATTGCTGCGCGAACTCGCGTTGTGGCGCGGTCAGGTCTTTACGCGCCAGCAACTGCTCGACGTGGTGTGGGAACCGACATCTTCCGTCGATGAACGCACGATCGACGTGCACATGTCATGGCTCAGATCGAAACTGCGCGAAGCCAGGTCCGGACGGAATGATTCGGACTGTTACGGCCGCGGCTATTTAGCTGAGGTGGCGTCCTGACTGATGTCGCTTCGTCCTCCCATTCTCGAATTCACTGTCCGAGGGCATGGCAAGTGCCGGGGAGACGTTCCCGGTGATACCAAACCGTCAAGCAGAAAGGAGAAGAATGTCGATTCCGTCCCTGCAAAGCTCGCGTCGAGGGCTTCTTGGCTCCGGCGGCGGCGATTGGGCTGTCGCTGACGATCCTGTCAGGCGCCGTCGCGGGCACCACGCAGTCCGTATGAGGAGCCGGAGAATGCCGGCGACCTCTCCGGCACGATCGTTGCCGATGGTTCGTCCACGGTCGGACCCATCGCGATGGCAGAAGAGTTCGCGGCCATAGCGTCAGGTGTGCAACTCGGGTCAGCATCTCGGGTACCGGCGGTGGGTTCGACGCTTCCTGCAACGGCGAAACCGACCTCCAGAACGCCTCCGCGAAATCAAGCCGGAAGAAGCCGAGGCATGCGCTGCCAACGGCGTCGAGTACTACGTTTTCGAGGTTGCGTATGACGGCATTGCGGTGGTCGTCAACCCGGAGAACGACTTTGTCGAATGCCTGACCGTCGACCAGCTCAAGTTGATGTAGCGGCCAGAGAGCGCGCCGCGACGAAATGGAGCGAGATCGACCGTCGTTCCCGGATGAGCCGATTTCGCTCTACGGCCCCGGCACGTCTTCGGGAACCTTCGACTACTTCACCGCTGAGATCGTCGGCGAAGGCAGCTCGACCAATTACCTCCCGAGCGAAGATGACAACCAACTGGTGGAAGGCGTTGCCGGCAATACGAACGCGCTTGGCTACTTCGGACTGGCCTACTACGAGCAGAATGCCGACCGGCTCAAGCTGGTGGCGATCGATGGCGGTAGCGGCTGTGTCGAGCCAACTGCTGAAACCGTTGGCGATCTCACCTACGCGCCGCTTTCACGGCCACTGTACGTCATGAATGCCGAAAGCTTGCAGCGTCCTGAAGTCCAGGGTTCTTGGTTCGTCTGCGCCGCAGGCGAGATCGTCGCTGACGTCGGATACGTCGGATCTCTGCCAGGTCTATGCAGAAGACCAGTCAAGCTGTGCTGCTATCGATGGTCCGGCACGCCCGGACTCGGCCAGCTAGACAAGACCGTCTTTCCGCTTGGGACGGCTCCGACACTCGGAGCCGTCCGTCGCGTCAGGAAGAGGTGCGGTTTAATACGCATGGCAACCGCTGAGCGAAGTTCATTCATGGCGATCGATCCGACGACAGGCACAGACATTGGAACCGAGACTGTGCCGTTTTTTCGGCCCGGTCACTCCTACGTCGATCAGGATCTGTTGCGACGACAGCACCTGACCGAAAAGGCCGCTGGGTACATTCTGCTCGCATGCGCGGTGGTTTCCGTCCTGACCACGATCGGGATCGTGGTGGTGTTGCTGGCGCAAGCGGTCAACTTCTTTGCCGACGTGTCGGTCGTCGACTTCCTGACCGGGACCACCTGGACAGCGCTCTTTCAGAATCAGCAAGAGTGGGGTGTCCTGCCGTTGGTCTCCGCTACGCTGATGGTCACGCTCCTCTCGATGGTGATCGCGGTGCCGATTGGGTTGATGAGCGCCATTTATCTGAGCGAGTACGCGTCTCCCCGAATGCGCGCCATTTTGAAACCGGTGCTGGAATTGCTGGCCGGTATCCCGACCATCATCTACGGTTTCTTCGCGCTGACATTCATTACCCCGGACATTCTGAAGCGAATCTGGACCCAGACGAGTGTCTACAACGTGTTGGCCGCGGCGATCGCCGTCGGAATCATGATCGTGCCGCTCATTGCCTCGCTCTCCGAGGACGCAATTCGCGCTGTGCCGCGCTCGATGCGCGAAGGCGCCTATGCGCTGGGCGCCACCAAGCTGGAGGTTTCGGGGCGCATCATCGTGCCGGCGGCGCTGTCGGGCATCGTCGCCTCGTTCATTCTCGCGGCGTCACGCGCGGTCGGCGAGACCATGATCGTGGCGCTCGCGGCCGGATCGAAAGCGCAGATGGTGACGAATCCGCTCGGACCCGGCGAGACCATGACTGGCTATATCGTCCAGGTGGTTTCCGGGGACGCCCCGCGCGGCTCGACGATCTACTACTCGCTGTTCGCAGTCGGGCTCTTGCTCTTTGTCATGACGCTGGCGTTGAACATCTTCAGCCATTGGTTCGTGCGCCGGTTCCGGGAGGAATACGAATGAGCGCCGAGTCTTTCGTGCCGCAGTCTGGTTCGCTTTCGGACACGGGGAATCTCCCTCGCCGTCAGCGGATCGCCTCCGTCGGGCGCTGGGTGCTCTTGACTGCCACGCTCCTTGCGGTCGGCGCCCTGGTGGTTCTCCTTTGGTACATCTTCCAGCGCGGCTGGGATTGGCTCAGCTGGGGGCTGTTGACGAACCCGCCGTCGCGTAAGCCGGAAAAGGCGGGGCTCAGCATCGCCATCTCCGGCACGCTTTGGATCATTTCGCTCACATTGCTCGTGGCATTCCCCATGGGAGTGGCTGCCGCCATTTATCTCGAGGAGTACGCGCCCAAGAACCGCTGGACCCGCATGCTCCAGATCAACATTTCGAACCTGGCAGGCGTGCCATCGGTCGTTTATGGCTTGCTTGGGCTTGGCATCTTTGTCGAGTGGCTCAATCTTGGCCGCGTGGTGCTCGCAGGGGCGCTGACCATGGCCCTCCTGAGCTTGCCGGTCATCATCATTGCCAGCCAGGAAGCGCTGAAGGCGATCCCGTGGTCGCTACGGGAGGCCGCATACGGCGTTGGAGCCACGCGCTGGCAGGTCACGGCCTCGCACGTTCTCCCGGCCGCGGTTCCCGGCATTCTGACCGGTGTGATCCTTGCCGTGTCCCGAGCAATCGGCGAGACCGCGCCCTTGCTCGTGGCGGGCGCTGCCGGATTCGTCACGGCCAAACCAAGCGGGTTTTTCGATTCCTACACGACCATTCCGATCCAGATCTACAACTGGATGTCCCGTCCCCAAACGGAGTTTAGAGACCTGGCCGCGGCTGGCATCATCGTGCTGCTCGCGTTGCTCATCTCCATGAATCTCATCGCGATCATTGTCCGGCAGCGGTTTAGCTCCAGGACACGGTGGTAGTCCCATGACACAACAGCTCGAACGAACCAGTCTGCTCGACGCGCCGGTCAATTCCGCCGCCGGTGAGCCGCTTATCGACATAAACAACTTGAATGTGTACTACGGAAGCTTTCATGCCGTTGGCGATGTGACCTTCGACATTGCGAAGAACCAAATCACCGCCCTGATCGGACCGTCTGGCTGCGGGAAGAGCACAGTGCTCCGCTGTATCAATCGGATGAACGATCTCATTCCGTCCGCGCGTGTGGAAGGGGAGATTCGCTTCCATGGTGAGAACATCCTGGGATCGAATGTCGACCCGGTGATGGTTCGCCGTAGGATCGGCATGGTCTTCCAGAAGCCGAACCCCTTTCCCAAGAGCATCTATGACAATGTCGCATGGGGCGCCAAGGTCAACGGGATTCGCAAGGGAATGGATGAGCTGGTCGAATGGTGTCTTCGCTCGGCCGCGTTATGGGACGAAGTCAAGGACAAGCTCGATCAGAGCGGTCTCGCGCTCTCTGGCGGCCAGCAGCAGCGACTCTGCATCGCCCGGGCGCTGGCGAACAATCCGGACGTGATCCTGATGGATGAGCCGTGCTCGGCGCTGGACCCCATCTCGACGCTGCGCATCGAGGACCTCATGCGGGAACTCGCGCAGAACTACACAATCGCTATCGTGACGCACAATATGCAGCAAGCAGCGCGCGTTTCCGATCAAACGGTCTTCTTCTCACTTGGAGAGAACCGAATGGGCACACTGATCGAATCGAGCCCAACGCGCGAGCTTTTCACCAACCCACGTGACAGCCGAACCGAAGACTACATCACCGGGCGCTTTGGATAGGCGACCTGTCGAAAGAAGGGAGACACCATGACCCGCGAACAGTACATGCGGAGTCTCAGTCACCTGAGAGACCAGGTGGTGCAGCTGAGCTCGATGGTTGACAAAGCAATAGCCCGTTCGACTGATGCCCTCAAGAATCAGGATATCGAGCTCGCGCAACAGGTCGTGAGCGCCGATCACGACATCAACGAGCTCCGGTGGGGACTGGAGAGCGAAGCGCTTGCGGTGATCGCCATGCAAGCTCCAATGGCTGGCGATCTTCGGCAGATCGTTGCTGGGTTGCACATCATCTCCGAGCTCGAACGTATGGGCGACCACGCTGCGGGCAACGCGAAAATTGCCCTGCTCACCGCGGATGAGCCACCCTTGAAACCGCTCGTGGATATTCCCCGCATGTCATCGGTGGCGCGAAGCATGCTTTCGAGCGCGATCGATGCGTTCATTACGTCGGACGTCGAACTTGCCAGAAAAACGATGGCGAGAGATGACGAAATCGACCAACTCTATAACCAGGTCTATCGCGAGTTGTTGACGTTCATGATGGAAGATCAGCGCACCATCAACCGGGCGACGCATCTTCTCTGGGCTGCGCACAATCTGGAGCGCATTGGGGACCGAACGGAAAACATCTGCGAGTTCGTGGTCTATTCCGTGACGGGGAACATTGCCGAGGCGTACATTCCGGCCTAGCTCAACAATCGTTGCAGGATCGCGCCCACTTCTTCGATCTCCAACGGCGGCTCGAGCAGGAGCTGACCTCCTGCATCGGTGACGGCATCGAGCGAGATCTCCCCGGGCATGCCGGCGACTACGATCGCCGGCATGACGCTTCGTGGCGAACCGGCATCCACCCGGTCCGAAGTCCCTCGCATGCGGCGGATGACCTCCTCGGCCGAGATGTCGCCAATTCCAGCATCGAGCAAGACAGCATCGAACGATCGCAACCGCAAGACTTCGAGGAACTGCAATCCGCTCCCGATCGCGCTCGTCCAGAACCCCTCATAGAGCAGGCCTTCGGTGAGGAAATGAGACAGCGACAGATCGTCGGTGACGATCGCGAGATGCGGCCGCTCCAGGGCAGAATCGCTCATCGGCTGTTCCGACTCGCATCGTGACGAGTAGAATGGCAACCCGCCTGCTTCCAGCAGGTTGCGAATGTTGGTTCCCCACTCATCTGCACGAGGCGTTCTTTCACCATGATTCTCGACACCGACGACGCGCGCATCGCCGCGTTGGTAGATACATATACTGCACGGCTCGCGCTCCCCACATCCGATCTTTGGATCACCACCAACCGCACACGATACAACGAGTGGGTCGGGCGTCGGGTCGGCGGTTCCATCGGAGGAGCCTATGTCTATCACCCGGGCCGTGGCAAGCATCTCATTCTGATCAATCTCAAGCGAATCGATCTATCGCAGCCGAAGTCGCTCGAGATCGTTGTTTGTGAAGAGTTGCTACATATGCGCCACCGGATCGACGGCGATCGCCGCAGGCATGCCAAACATGGGTACGACCGCATTGCAGTGCAGGTGAGTGAGTTGACCGGGGCGACGATGGAAGAAGTCCGCACCTGCGTCAAGCCGGTGAAACGGCGTACCCCGAAATATGTCTATGCCTGCCCCAATTGCAAAACGGAGGTGCCACGCAGCCGTGTCGGAGTTTGGTCGTGTGGGCGTTGCTCGCCCACGTTCGATCGCCGGTATCAGCTTCGTATCGTGCGGACG
>JAWKPF010000029.1 GCA_041390825.1 Thermomicrobiales bacterium | reverse complement strand
CCGCGGAGGTGACGGAAACCGAGACTCCGGCTCCAGTCGACACCGAAATCATTCCGGAGGAGACCGCCACCGAAGTCATCGTGACAGAAACCGCCACGATCGAAATCACGGCCACGGTGGTCGAGGAGACTCCCACGGTCGAAGTGGGCCAGACGATTCCGGAAGTGGTCGATTCGCCGGTCGTCCAGCAGTCGATTTCCGAGGTCGTTTCGGCGTCCATTGTGAGCACTGCCGTGGTCTACAACACAGGCGGCGGAGGGCTGCGATGCCGCAGCGGAGCCTCGCTGGAGAGCCCCGTGCTGATCGTGCTTCCGCTGGGCGCCCAGGTTTCGCTTACGGGCGCGGATAGCAACGGATGGACTCCGGTGGTCTGTGGAACGCAGGCCGGGTTCGTGGCGTCGCGCTTCCTGCAGGCCTCCGGAGAGGAAATAGTCGCCGAGCAGCCAGTCGAGCCATCAGCAGCGCTGACCGGCGCCACCGGCGTCGTGCAGAACACCGATGGCGACGGCGTTCGCTGCCGGTCGGGGGCCAGCCTGACCGCTTCGATCATCACGGTCCTGGCCGAGGGAACGTCCGTTGCTTCACGCGGATCGGCAGTCGGGGTTTGGCAGCCGGTCACCTGCGCGGGACGCGCCGGCTTCGTGCATACCGACTTCCTTGGCAACGTCTCCAACACCGGCGGAACCAATGGCGGAGGCACCGGCGGCACTGGGGCGGCCACCGGTGTCGCCACAGTGTCCGGGACCAATGGCGATGGAGTCCGATTCCGCGCCAGCGCCGGATACGACGGCGCGGTCATTGCCGTACTCAGCGAGGGCACGACCGTTACCCTGCGCAACGGAAGCTCCGGTAGCTGGATTGCCATTACCTATGGTGGCCGCAATGGCTTCGTCTACGGCGACTATCTGAGCCGAAACTCGTCCGGCGGCGGAACCGGAGGGAACACGGGCGGCAACTCCGGTGTCGGTGGCACCAATCTCGGCGCTGGCAGCAACGCGCGTGTCAACGACACGCTGAATTTCCGCAGCGACGCCAGCTACTCCGCCACTGTGCTCGGGGTGGCAGCGGTCGGCACCGTGGTGCGCGTAACCGGTTCTCCGGTCAGCGGGTTCTATCCGGTCCAGTGGGGCGGGGTTTCCGGCTACATGCATGGGGATTATCTGAGCTACACCACCGCAGCCCTTTCCACTACCGGCCCGTACAGCGGCGCTGGCGGCAGCACCGGAGGCGGCGCGGGCGCGGGCAATGGATTGGGCTCGGCGACCGGGCAATCGCTGGTCGATTTCGCCATGCGCTATCTCGGCTATCCCTATGTCTGGGCGACGCACGGTCCGAACAGCTTCGACTGCTCTGGCTTCACCTACTGGGTCGTGATCAACGTGCTCGGCCGCGATATCGGCGCCGGCACCTGGACCCAATGGGGCACCGGCACGCCGATCCAGTACGGCAGCCTGCAACCGGGCGATCTGGTCTTCTTCCAGAACACCTACACCGTCGGGCTCTCGCACGTCGGCATGTACATCGGCAACGACCAGTTCATCCACGCCGAGAACGAAAACACCGGAGTCCGCATCAGCTCGCTCAGCTCGAACTACTACTCGACACGCTATCTCGGCGCGAGACGGCTCACGTAGTCGGCAGTCATCAGTCGTCAGTCGCCAGAGAGAACCGGGGAGAGCGCTTTGCTTTCCCCGGTTTCGTCTCCCGAACACAGATCCTGAACCCGATCCCCACTGGACATCCGACGCAAGCCACCGTTACCGTAACGCCCACGATGCATTGGCGACGCGCAGGGAAGGGCGGACACCATGGGAGTTGCGACGGTTCAGTTCTACAGTCATGCGCTGGGTCGGCGCACCACGTATGACGCCATCTTGCCGGATACGGGGACTGGCCCATTTCCAGTGCTGCTGCAGCTCCATGGGCTCTTCGACGATCACAACAGCTGGATACACAAGTCGAAGATGGTTCACCACGTTCGCGATCTGGAACTGATCGTCGTTCTGCCCGACGGAGGAACCTCAGCCTATCTCGACTGGCCAACCCAAACGCACGAACGCCTCAACCGCCAGCTGTTCGAAACGATGATCGTGGACGATCTTTGGAACGAAGTGCATCGGAACTTCCATGTCGATGACCGGAAATGGGGCATCGGTGGACTCTCGATGGGCGGCTACGGCGCCATGCGTCTCGGATTGCGGCACCCGGACAAGTTCGCCTCCATCTGGGCTCATTCGTCGGCCTTCGTGATCGGCGATATCGTGCCCGCGCTCAATCTGGCCCAGATCGAGGACGCGAGTCTGCACGATCTCGCCCCGAAGCTCGCGGGCCGCACCGATCTGCCAGTGATCTCGTTCGATTGCGGAGTCGACGACGAGCTGATCGAGAGCAATCGTGACTTTCATCGATTGCTGGACGATCTCGGGATCGCGCATCTCTACGCCGAGCATGCCGGCGGCCACACATGGGAGTACTGGGACGAGCACATCGTCGAAGCCCTGCCGCAACACGAAACCGTGTTGGGCGTGAAGCGCGAGTCCCTGCAATGGTAAGCATCTATCTCGCTTCGCCACTTGGTTTCGCCGATTCGACCCGGCACTTCATGGCGGACCTGGTCGAGCGGCTCGGCCCCCATGTCGAAGTCTTGAACCCCTGGGACGACGTGCGCTTCGTTGACGAATTCGCGCGCATCGCCGGGGTCGACAGCCGAGCCGAGGCGTTCGCGGCGCTGGCTGAAATCAACACCGAGCTCGGCCGCGCGAACGCGGAATCGATCCGCAAGGCTGACGGCATGGTCGCGATCCTCGATGGCGTCGACGTCGACTCCGGCACAGCCGCGGAAATCGGCTACGCCTATGCGCTCGGCAAGCGGATTTACGGGCTCCGCACCGACTTTCGCCTGGCAGGGGACAACCACGGCTCGATCGTCAATCTGCAGGTCCAGTATTTCATCGAGGCATCCGGCGGTTCGGTGCAGGTCACGGTCGAGCAGTTGTTGACCGCAGTGCGCAATTGGGTCCTGAGCTCCCCAGCGTGAGATTGCAACGTCGCACCGGGACTGGCTGACAAGGCTCGCATCATCTCAGGACCCAGGGCTCCGGACTCTGAACTTCGGTTCGCGGTACGATGCCGTCCACACGAGGAAGGCGGGAAATGGACGCGCAAAAACCGATCCTGGCGATCACAATGGGCGACCCTTCGGGTATTGGACCCGAGGTCGTGCTGAAGGCATTGGCGCATCCAGCCGTTTACGAGCAATGCAATCCACTCGTCATCGGTGACCGTCGCATTCTCGACCGCGCGATGATCGAGCTGAACATCGACCCGCTCCACATCGACGACGCTGGAGGACCCGCAACCGCAGTCTTCCAGCCGGGCACCGTAACCCTCATCGACCTGAACAATGCCAATCCAGCCGATTGTCCCTGGGGAGTCATTTCGCCCGCCAGCGGCAAAGCCGCGGTGGAATATGTCTTTGCCGCTTGCGACATGGCAATGGCCGGCGAGGTCGACGCCATCGTCACCGCCCCGCTGAACAAGGCCGCCATGTTTGCCGCGGGTTTTCACTATGCCGGGCACACCGAACTGTTGACCGAACGCACCCGCGCGGAAAAGGTCAGCATGCTGCTCATCGGTCCCAACCTTCGCGTGGTGCATGTCTCCACCCATGTCGCGCTGACCGAAGCGATCGCGCGCGTGACCAAACAGCGCGTCATGGACGTGATCCAGATCGCCTACGATGCCTGCCGCGCGCTTGGCATCGCGCAGCCTCGCATCGCGGTCGCCGGACTCAATCCCCACGCCAGCGAAGGCGGTCTCTTCGGAAACGAAGAAGCAACCGCTATCGAACCGGCCATCAACGAGATGCGCGCGCGCGGTATGGACGTTTCGGATCCACAGCCCCCGGACACGGTCTTCCTGCGCGCCACCAAAGGGGCGTACGACATCGTGGTGGCGATGTATCACGATCAGGGGCACATTCCCATGAAACTGCTGGCGTTCGATTCGGGCGTCAATGTCAGTCTTGGTTTGCCGGTGATCCGCACCTCGGTCGATCATGGCACCGCATTCGACATCGCCGGGCGAGGAATTGCCCGGGAAGAGAGCATGCTGGCCGCAATCGACGTCGCGGTCCAGATGGTTCGAGCGAGGAACGCGAGCGACGCATGACTCCACCACGGGCGATCGTCGTTGCCGACGATTTGACCGGCGCCGCCGATGCAGGCGCGCCATTTGCCGCCGCCGGATTCGCCACGGCGGTTCCGTTGCGTGCCACCCCGCCGGACGCAGAGGTCATCGCGCTCTCCAATGAGACGCGGGACGCCTCGGCGGACCGTATCGAAGCGCTCTTCAAGCAGTCGATGGCATTGCTTCCGGAAACTGACGATCACACGGTCTGGTATGCCAAGGTGGACTCGGTCTTCCGCGGCCACCCTGGTCCGCAGATCGCATTTCTCATGCGACAGACCGGACGCCGGGCCGTCATCATTGCGCCGGCGCTGCCAGATCAGGCGCGCATGACCGTCGATGGCAACGTGTACGTCAACGATGTACTGCTCACCGAATCGCCCCTCGGCGTGGGGCGTGCTTCGGCCTCCGTCGTCGAGCTCCTGGGGTTGCCGGGTGATCTCGGCCGCTCGATCGGTCTCGAAACGGTGCGTGCGGGAACCGATCGCTTGCGCGCCGCCATCGACCATGTGGTGCGGCCAATCGTCGTGATCGACGCGGAATCGAACGGTGACCTGTCCATCCTGGCCGAAACCGTGGTCGGCAACCAAACCCATCTGCTGGCAGGTTCGGCAGGGTTCTCCAAGCAGATCGCGGCGGAGCTCGCCAAGCACGATGGCAAGACTGCACGTGATGGATTGGGCACCCCCGCTCGGAACGTGTTCACCGTTGCCGGCAGCCGGCATGCCACCTCAGCCGCGCAGGTGGCGGCGTTGGAAGCGTCCGGTGTGGAAACATTGCGGCTCAGCTTCGAGCTCGGCCACCTCGACCCGGCAGTTACCGAGCGAACGATCGAGCGAATGCGCCGCGCATTCGACGAGGGTCGGTCGTTTACCCTGACCACCTCCGACACGCCCAATTCCTCGCTCCCAGGCGACGAAATCGCCAGGGCGCTTGCCGCTCTTGCAACAGATCCCCGCGTGCTCGACCGCTACGATGCCATGGTGCTCACCGGTGGCGACGTGGCAGGCGCCGTTTGCGCGCGCCTGGAAGCAGACGCCATCTGGCTCGGGGGCGAAGTGCTCCCGGCTATTCCCTGGGGCACGCTTTCGGGCGGCAAACGCGCCGGGCTCCCCATCGTGACCAAGGCTGGCAGTTTTGGCGATGAGCGCGCAATGGTCGACGCAGTGCGGTTTCTCACTCAGAGGACAAACTGACCGTCGACCAGCAGCGGTTCGCCATCGACTTCGATTCGGTCACCCTGGCGCAAGTCGCAAATCATGTCCCAGTGAATGGCCGAGCGGTTCGTGCTCCCGGTTTCCGGATAGCCCGCCCCAAGCGCCATGTGCGCTGTGCCGCCGATCTTCTCGTCGAGCAAGATCTGGCCGGTGAACGCGGTGATCCCGAAGTTGGTGCCAACCGCGATCTCTCCCAGCCTTCGGGCGCCTTCGTCGCTCTCGAGGTTTTCCAGCAGGAACGCTTCGTTCTTCGCGGCACTCGCATCGACCACCTGACCCGCTTCGAACTTGAGCCGGATATCGTTGATCTGCCGCCCTTGCGTCACCACCGGAAACGAGAAGCGCACTTCACCCTCGGCTGAATCCTCGACCGGGCCGGTGAAGACTTCACCCGACGGGAAGTTGCGCTTGCCGTCCGAGTTGATCCACCTGCGGCCCTCGATAGAACATCGAAAATCGGTCCCCGGAGCGACCAGGCGAAGCTCCCGCCGGGGTGTCAACCAATCGACGATACCTGCCTGAAACTCGCGCATCGCCACCCAGGCGGCCACAGGATCGGCTTCGTCCAACCGGCAAGCTCCCATGATGAACTCGAAGTAATCATCGGTGTTCATCTCTGCATCTTGCGCGTAGGCGTCGGTTGGGTAGAGCGTCAGGCTCCACTTGTAGTCTCCGCTTCCTGCCCGGGCCATGGAGCTCTGCCGGAGATCGGCGCGGGCCTTCGTGAACTGTGCCGCACGGGCCGGATCGACCCCGCTAGCGTTGCGGGTATTTGTCTCCGCCATGACACGGATCGAGCAGTCCGCTTCGGTATTGATGAATTGCTCCCAAGGAGTGATGAACGCAAGCTGTTCATCGTCGCCATGGTTCAGCAAGGTCGCGCCCAGCCCGCTGAACTCCGGCATCAGCACTGGGAGCCCTCCCCGCTGTACCACCCTGGCGTAGATCGCCCGCAGCAACGGTTCTGCTGCGACCCCACCGCCGATTGCCACAGTTTGACCCGGTTGCACATCGACGCAGTAACCAGTCAGCACATCGGCCCATTTGGCAATGCGGGGATCGGACATGACCTGTTCTCCTCTATGACCAACTCGAGACGCTCAGCCGCCCGACTATACTTTTCCCGCTCGAATACCTGTCAGAAAGGAACGCCATGACCGCATTGGACACCATCGACCAGCCCATCGAGGTCGAAACCAAACGGAACAATCCGAATCTCTTGCTTCGCGTTCTCTGGTTCCTGTTGATCGGCTGGTGGCTCGGTTTTTGGGCCATTGTGGTCGGGTATATCTGCCTGATTCTGATCATCCCCTCCCCCATCGGCATTGCCATCCTCGACCGGCTGCCACGCATCATGACGCTGCGGGCTCCCGCTCGTGAGGTGATGATTTCCGCGGACGGCAGCGAAGATCACAAAGTCGAACAACGCTCGTGGCTGATCCGGCTCCCCTGGCTGGTGTTGATTGGCTGGTGGTTCGGCCTGATCTGGCTGCTCGCGGCCTATGGGATCACGTTGTTCACGTTCGGGCTCGGCCTGCCGGTCTCCTTCTGGATGTTCAACCGCGCTGCCCGGATCATTACCCTGTATCGGAGCTAGCCCGGATCATTCATGAAGCGCTTCGTCGCCACAACCTCCGCGCCTGCAATCGAGCGATGATTGGGAAACCACGAAGGGCTGCCGGTTTGCCCGGCAGCCCTTCTCCACGTCTGGCGACTGATAGCGGAAGGCCGGCTACTCCAGACTGAATGGCGGGTACTTGTCCGTCATAAGCCAGGTGTAGGCGTTGATTCGATATCCCCACCGGTTCGCGCCGGTGATGAAATCGAACAGTCCCCGCGGCATGTTCCCCGTGAACAGGATGGCCCACCAGGCGATGAACACCGCCAGCAACAATGCGAGCAACACGAAGTAGTAGACAAAGAGATTCGGAATCACCAGCAACCACTTGATGAAGATGAGCCAGCGAGAGAGCACTGCCGGGTACGGCAAATCGAGCCGAAGCGGGTATGGTCCTTCTCCGAACGGAGGGTACTCGTCCCGCTGGAGCATCACGTATGCGTTTACGTTGGCCGTCCACCGCATGTAGGTCATCACCAATTTGAAGAGACTCTCCGGATAGCGCTTGGTGAACAGGATGATGAACCAAACGATCCAGACGATGATGCTGACCAGCATGCCGAAGATTCCCAGCACGATGTAATGGGGAATGGCCAGCAGCCACTTGACGAAGATCTTCCAACGGGACAACCGGTCGGGGTAGTCGATTTCGAACTCGAGCAGCGGATCACTCGACGGCCAAAGCGCGACGTCGCTTGGCGGCTGAATCCTCGCCAACTCGCTCGACGAGAGATAGGCAGGGCCGATCTGGGCCCCGCAATTCGGACAGAAGCGGTCGTCGTCGCCGAGCGGCGCGCCGCAAACCGGACAGTGTTGATTCCAAGCCATCGTTTCCTCTATCTCAGGACACGGGTGACGCGACCGGCGAAGCGGACGCTTCCGTGCGGATCAGAATGCCGTCGAAGATCTTGTCTACTTGCACCTGGCGCAGCTTTACGGTTTCGAGATCGCCCTGCAGGACCAGCACGAACACCTCGTTCTCGCCGATTTTGCGTCCCAGCCCCTGGAGAAGCTGCCCGCTCTCGGACCCGTCGTCGAAGGTGTAAAGCGCGCTGCTATCGATTTGTGTAGTCGGGGTCGCCAGCAACTCGTCCAGCGCCGAGCTTTCGAATTCCTCATCGAGCAGATGCATGAAGGCATCGATGCCGGGTGTTGCTCCCTCCGCTTTCACGATCGCGGCTGCTACCCAGATCTTGTCGTCCGACGTGACAACGCGCACGTAGCCATCGTGCTCTTCAGCGACCCAGTTGGTCGGAACCGGCACCGCGAACCGGTTCGTAGGATCGACGTAGAGCGAATCGCTCTCGGCAGTTGGGCTCGACACCTGCGCCAACGCGACGCCACTCGGGCCGAGCAAGAGGCACGCCAGGACTGCGGCCAGCAAAGAGCGCACCGTGCGAGAAATTCGTCGATCCATCCTCGAACTCGCTTTCTGACAGGCTGACGTGCCTAGTCGACCTCTTTTGCAATCACCATGACGACCTCGCCCTGCTCGGTCTTGGAGCGGAACTTGCGACAGAGCACGTAGCCATCCTGGTCGGCCAGGATATCGACCCCCGGCTCGTCCCATCGATAGAAGTCATGCACCCGCGCTACCGGTGTGCCAGCAGTCACGTAACTCCCCAACGGGGCAAGCGGTTCCGAAATTCCGGCAATCGGCGCCGTGATCCAGGTATCGATGTCGATGTTCTGAATCAAGCGTTGTGTCTTGCCCCATTTCTCCAGGGTCAGGTCCTCCACCGGCTCGTCGATGAGGCCGTAGTGGCGCATGACATTCTGGACCCCATGATACGCCCAGCGGACACCATCGATATCAGTCGACGCACCATATCCAAGCTCGCTGCCGATCGTGATCTTGCCCATCTTCTCGGCTTCCTCGGTCAGCAACCCGGTCCCCATGCCGCTGGTGTAGATCATGGTGAACGGCGTCCCAAAAAGAAACGCCGTCTCTTTGAACTGCTGTCTCAATTGCGGGTCGTCGACTGCATGGAACGACATCGCTGGGGCGATCTGATAGCCCCGGCCACCGGAGTGAATATCGATCACGACGTCCGCGCGGGAGAGGACCTCGTCGGTCAGGAAGCGCGCCATGCGGTACGAGATCGACCCGTCGGCTCTGCCCGGAAAGGCGCGATTCATGTTGACGCCGTCCTCCGCCGAGGCGCGTTGGTCGGCATAGAACGCCGAAACGGTGAAGACCGGAATCACGATCAGGCGACCGGACGTCAACCGGTTCACATCGAAGCTCGTGACCAGATTCTTGAGCGCCACCGGACCTTCGTACTCGTCCCCGTGCGTGCCGCCAATGGCAACGATGGTCTTGCCCGGTTTGCCCGAGGACGCCACATAGAGGGGCATGCGCGTGCGCGCCCACATACCGTCTGAGGTAAACGGGACCGAATAGGCGCGCGCGCCTTGCGATTCCCAGTCGATCTTCGAAATTGGTGTGATATCGACGAGCATGCAACCCTCACTCGCGAAGCACGAAACGCTGCGACAGAATGGCAGATCGGCTCGATGCTCGCCGAGGAGTATCGGTGGGAAATGGGTCTGGGCTCACGGCCCGGATGGTCCCTCTTCCCACATGCCAGTTTCCTCGTTCTTGTGATAGTGCTTCTTCACCGCGCTCCATGCGACGGCGTGGGCGCGTGATTCGTCGTGCCCATACTCGTCCCATGCGTGGTTGAAGGCTTCCTTGTAGATCCCCTGCGCGTGCGGGGGCAGCACACGTTGCACCGAATCGGGTAGCTCGCTGCGCTTGGCGTATGGCATGGATGACTCCTTTGGTGTCGCGAAAACCATCCTATCGCCGATGCGGTGTTCGGATGGAAATCGGGCAGCCTCGAACTGCTGAGAGCAGCATATGGAGGCTTTTTCGTCCCGTGCTTCCCGAGATACTCCTTCCCGCGCGTGGGGAGTACACTCTGCCGAGTCCAATCGATCAGTTCTCAACTGGGGAACGTTGCGTGCCAGTCCATCGCTACTACCATTCAACGGTCACCCGCAAAGGGCGGACCACTATCCCGATCGAACTCCGCAAGAAGCTCGATCTGCGTGAAGGGGATGCAT
This sequence comes from Thermomicrobiales bacterium, assembly GCA_041390825.1. Taxonomy (NCBI): domain Bacteria; kingdom Pseudomonadati; phylum Thermomicrobiota; class Thermomicrobia; order Thermomicrobiales; species Thermomicrobiales bacterium. The sequence goes on along the minus strand of JAWKPF010000029.1, from coordinate 48,876 downwards.
TGGTCTGGAGACTCGAGAACGGTGTCCTCGCCGTCGAAAAAGCACGCTCACACGTCGATCGATCGGCTGGACTCGTCCGTCCTTCGCTGACTTCAGATATTTCATCCCCTTCGCCTGCAAAGGATGGCAGACGCGATTGCGTCATCAGTGCTTGAGAGGCATCAGCCAACGGACCCGAACCGGTGACGATACCTCGATCTTCGACAGCACCATCCTGGTCTGTCAGATCGCCGCCGACAACCTGATTCAGTCTCCCCGGGCAGCGTCACTCATCCGTCTGATCTTTGAAGGTCGCATGCAGGGCCTGATCTCGGTGACAGTGGCTATCGAGATCGTCTGCCGTGCCCCGAGCGGTTACGCGCCCAAACCAGCCAACACCTCCGCCTTCGTCGGGAGCTGATCGATGAGCGGTGGGCGCTGGATCTTGAGGGCGGCTGCCTGGGCGGCAAAGCGTCCACTTGCCGCTGGATCGTTGCCAGCCGTGTAGTGCGCCAGAAACGCCGCGTGAAAGGTATCGCCGGCGCCAATATCGAAAACGACCCTGGACGGCACCGCCGGGACCTCGCTCACCCGGCCATCGACGATCAACGCCGCCGGCAGCTCTCCATGCGTCACTGCAACCAGCCCTGGACCATTGACCGCCAGCCACATGATGGCCCGGTCGAAATCGGTTTCACCCGAGATCAGCGATGCTTCCTCCCCGTTCATGATCGCCAGATCGGCCAGGCGCATCGCTTCCTTCAGCACGCGGACCGCCTCAGGCTGCCCGCCCTTCCATGCGGTTGGCCGGTAGTTGGGATTGACGCACACGCGCACCCCCAACGCGCGGCAACGCCGCGCGAGCTCCAACCCAACTTCGCGCGAATCAGGCGAGCGCAGGCTGCTTTCTGTCAAATCGAAGATCGCCGACCGCTGCAGATAGGCATCCGGAACCTCTTCTGATTTCAACGTGCCCAGCGGTTCGCTGTACGCCGGAAAGCGATAGTAGGCAAAGGTTTTCTTGCCACTGGCGTCGACGCTGGCCAGCGAGATCGGCGTAAGCTGCCCAGGGACGGCACGCACCTCCGAGGTGTCGACCCCTTCCGCCTCGAGCGATTGGCGGATCCACTCGCCGACCTCGTCCTGTCCCAGGCGGGAAATGAACCCGAGCTTCCCGCCGAGCTTCTGGAACGCAAGCGCAAAGGTGGTGGCCGATCCGGCCTGCACCATGACGAGCGACTCCGCTTCGGTCACACGGGTGCGATTGTCTGGCGGGGAGATCTCGGCCATGATCGAGCCGAGCGCGATCACGTCCAGGTCACGTCGAGGCTGATTGCTCATGCAGGGCTCCGGTCGATACCCGCGGTTTCGAAGGCGCGGGAAAGCACGTCGTAGGTCTGGGTCGCGGCCGCCAACGCATCGTAGTCTGGGCGCCGTTGCACCATCAGGCTGATTTCCACCACGATGTGCCCGTCATAACCCGCCTCGGACATCAGGCGGAGATACCGCGGATAGTCCATCTCCCCTTCTCCAGGAATCAGAAACTCGTGCTCCGGGTAGCGCCCACGCTCGTCCTTGATGTGGGTGTGCCGCGAGACTGGGGTGAGCTTCACGACCGATTCCACCATCGGAATACCCTGAACATTGAAGTGGCTGATATCGAAGTGAATCGTCGCGCCAGGAGAACCGACCTGCTCGATGAGCCAGACGGCATCGTCCGGCATGCACAACGCGTGGGCCACATGCGGTTCCATACCAACCATCACGCCACGTTCGTGGGCATACTCGGCCAACCTGCCGACGATCTCGACGAGTTCGCCCTTGCGGGCATCCCACTCGCCCGGCGTGGCGCCTGAGACTGTCGTGACGATCAACTCATCGCCGGGATGCTGAATCTCGGCGGCGAAATCGAGATAGCTGCGCAATCGAGCCTCGTTCGCGACTGCATCGTCCGCCAGCAGATCGACATTTCCCGAGATCCCGCAAAGCTCCAGCCCGGCGTCATCATAGAGACGACGGATGCGTTTCCGTTCGATGCCGGTCATCGTGGTCGCGTCAGTCGGCCAACCCGGGATGATGGTGAGTTCCAGTCCATCGAACCCGAGCGCGGCGCAATGCCGCACGGCGTCGTCGATCGGAGTAGTCTGCATCCCCCAGGTGCTATAGGAAAGCTTCATCGTCTGCCTCACACGAGTCCGAAATGCTGATCGATCTCCCGTTGATACGCATCGATTTGACCAGAAACGACGTCCGCCATCGTCACCGGGCGCCCGGCAACCTGCGATTCGAAGAGCGCGCAAATCAACGCCACCGCATCTCGTCCAACCGCGCCGTCCACTTCCGGCCTGGCTCCGGTGCGTATGCAGTGTGCGAGTTCGGCGTATTCCACGGCCAGCAGTTTGCGGTCGGTGGTGACAAAGTCGAAGTCATACCCTCCAGGCCGTTCGTTCCCGAACAGCGCGGCGGTGGCAGGATCGAGCCGCCAGTCGGGCACCAGATCGAGCACGGCATCGCCCGACACCTCGGTTCCGTCGTCCAACGTCACTTGAACGGGCCGCCCATTGCGGTCACCCGGAGGCGTGATCGAACCCTTCGTGCCGAAAACGTGCCGACCGGCCATCGGCGCGCCATGCCCGGCGTGATTGTCGACGTACTGCCCGATGGCGCCATTGGCAAAGGTCAGCAACCCGAACAGCGCGTCCTCGCCGGTCGGCTCGATCCGCTCGGGCATGTTGGTTGCCCACTTCTCGTAGTACCCGCCGGGACCAGCCGTGTCGGCGCGCACCCGAACCGGTTCGAAGATGCGCGCCTGCCCAAAAACCGACTCCACCGGACCGAAGTAGTAGCGCAGGATATCGGCGTTGTGCACCCCAGCATCGAGCGTGATCGTGCCGCTCAGCTTCATATGCCGCCACGGCGTGATGAGGATGTGATCCCGGCCATGCACGCTGGTTTCCAGGATCGACTGCGGAGCGCCGATGCATCCCGAGTCGATGACCGCTTTCACCAGACGGTTCATCGGATCGCGCCGGAAATTCTCGGCCACCGACAGGATCTTCCCGGAACGCTCCGCGGCCGCGATCACCTGATTGCAACCGCGAATGGTCAACGCCAGCGGTTTCTCGACCATCGTGTGCCAACCGGCATCGAGCAACGCGGTTGCCACGACATGGTGCGAACCGGAATCGGTCGTGCAATCGGCGGCTTCCAGTCCATCGGCGCCCGCGGCCATCGCCTCGATGCTCGTGAACACCAACGGCCGATATCCCAGGAGCTGGTTCGCTTCGTCCGCCAGATCATTCGCATTGGCGTCGTTCAGATCGCAGACGGCCACCAACTCGACCACGTGACCGACGCAGCGTTCCAGCTCGGCCAATCCGGCGAGATGCCGCCGGCCCATCCCCCCACAGCCGACGATCGCGAGACGCAACGGTTCCATCCTACGCCTCCTCGACGAAGAGCAAGCACACCGGAGATGCGGTTTCGATGCGGTTGCCGGTGGCCGTCAATCGACCGGTTGCCGCGTCACGCGCAAGCACGGCGATCGTGTCGCTGTTCTGATTCCCCACCAACAACCAGGCGCCAGAGGGATCGAGCGCGAAGTTCCGGGGTTCCGCTCCACCGGTCTCGATGATCTGCACGATCTCCAGCACGCGAGAATCGGCATCGAAAGCCGCCACCGCAATGCTGTCGTGCCCACGATTCGAACCGTAGACAAAGCGGCCATCCGGCGAGAAGAGCACATGCGCGCAGGTGGTCGGTCGATCGAACCCTTCCGGCAGGGTCGACACCGTCGAGACCGCCGTCAACGTACCGTCACGCTCGACGGCGAAGCTGTTCAGGGTCGAGTCGAGCTCACCGATCACCACCATCGTTCGACCGTCAGGAGAAAAGGCGAAATGGCGCGGTCCCATTCCGGGGGTGACATCGGTGTACGCCACGTCGATGAGCTGGCCGGAGCTTGTGTCGAGCCGGTAACAGACGATCTGGTCGGTTCCCAGATCGGTGACGTAGACGAACCGGCCGTCGGGCGACGGATGGATCATGTGCGGGTGCGGACCCTGCTGGCGATTCGGATCGATGCTCGACCCTTCGTGCGCCAGCACCTGACTCGCCGGCGCGATCGCGCCATCGTCGGCAATGGGCAACACCGCCACGCTTCCCCCGGTGTAGTTGGCAACCAGCAGAAACCGGCCCATGGCGTCCAGACTCAGGTAGCACGGATGCGCGCCGCCGGTCGATTGGCCGTTGATCCGCTCGAGCGCGCCGGACGCAGGATCGCGCCGGAACGCGCTCACCGCGCCTTCCTCGAGCTCGTCTACCGCATAGAGCCGCGTACCATCGGAAGAGAGCGCGAGAAACGACGGATTGCGCGCCCTTGTTGTCTCTCCTGCAATAGCAAGGTTCCCGGACGCAGGATCGAACTGCACATACCCGATGCCGCTGGCATGTCCCAACTGCTCCTCGGTATAGGCTCCCGTATAGAAGTGCATGCCCGCTCCCTCAGATTGCGCCAACAGTCGAGAACGCTGTTCCTCGCCCACGTCTGCTCATCTTCCCAAATTCTGCCGGTGAGTGTTGAAATGCGGTCTCGCGAATCGCTCCACCGCGGATCTCGAACTCGGGGGGCATGACACCTGCATAGCGCCTGGTCACGGTTGCGGGATGCGGATCGTAAACGTTGCGCCGTTCCCCTCCACGCTCTCGACGCCGATCACCCCGCCGTGGGCCTCGACCAGCCGCTTCGCGATTGCCAATCCCAATCCGCTCCCGCCCGAGTCGGCCGATTTCGCGAACCGATCGAAGACGAACGGAAGCTGATCGGCGGCGATCCCAACGCCGTTATCGCGCACCCAGAGCACAAGTTCGTCCGGCGATCGTTCGACCCCGATCTCGATCTCGCCCCCCTCCGGTGTGTGCCGCAATGCGTTGCGCAGGAGATTGTCGAGGACTTCCATCAGGCGCACTGGATCGACCTCAGCCGGCGCTTCGGGCATCCCGGCGCGCGTCAAACCGACTCCCGTCCGCGTAGCCTCGTCGCGATAGTCCTGCACCAACCCATCGAGCAGCGCGCCAACATCGACCCGTTCCCTGTGCAGTTGCAGCGCGCCAGCCTCGGCGGTGGAGACGGTGCGGAAGTCCTCGAGCAACTCCGCCATCATTCGGCTACGCCGCACGATCAGATGCAGATGATCATCGTCTCGGGGATACACCCCATCCAGCATCCCTTCGGTGGTCCCCTGAATCACGGAAAGCGGTGTGCGTAGTTCATGCGCAATCTCGGCCTGTAGCGCGACACGTTGCGCCTCGGCGTTGCGCAGCCGGGCCGCCATGAGCATCACCGACCGTGTGAGATCTTGCGTTTCGGGCCACCCGCGCTCGGCAAGCTCGATGTCGTACTCCCCCGCGGCGATGCGGTCCACGCCCATTGCCACTTCGTCGAGCGCCAGCGCATTGGTGCGCAGCGAGTGAAAGCCGCGCGTGCCGACATACGCCAGCAGGATGAGGACGACAAGACCGCCGAATGGCACGATCGTCAAGCGTCGCCGCCGGCCCGGTCGACGCTTCCTCCAAACGTCCCAATAGATGGCATAGAGGAGAATGCACGACGCCAGAACCAGGAGTGTCAGTCCGAGCATGAGCGCGGCAATGCGCGGCGCGAATTGTCGCCGGGCCATCTTCCAGTCGTCGGGCGGCCATGGTTCGTCTGCCGGCCACCAGGGTGGTGGTTCCTGCGTCGAACTCACCCCATACCCTCCGCGAAGCGGTACCCAACGCCGTACACGGTCTGAATGTAGGTTGGCTTGGCCGAGTCGGGTTCGACCTTGCGGCGGATGTTCTTGATATGCGCATCGATTGCCCGCTCGTATCCTTCGAACGCATCGCCGCGCACGGCATCGAGGAGCTGCCCGCGGGTGAACACCTGTCCCGGGCGGCGCGCCATGGTGGCGAGCAGTTGGAACTCGGTAGCGGTCAGTTCGACCGGCGCCCCATCCACGCTCACGCGCATGCGAGGCACGTCGATCTCCATCGCGCCGCGGCGCAACACGTGAACGTCATCCTCGGGAGCACTCGTGCGCCGCAAGACTGCCCGCACCCGCGCGACCACCTCACGCGGGCTGAACGGTTTCACGATGTAGTCATCCGCGCCGAGCTCCAGCCCAACGATGCGGTCGGTCTCCTCGCCGCGCGCGGTCAGGATCACGATCGGCATGCGGGCGAACGTGCGGATTTCCCTGATGACATCGAGCCCGTCCCGTTTGGGCAATCCCAGATCGAGCACGATCAGATCGGGGCGCCCATTGCGCGCGGCAATCAGCGCCGCGTCGCCATCCTGCGCGACGGACGTGCTATATCCGGCCCGGTCGAGATAATCCCGCACCAGTTGGGCAATTTCCCGGTCGTCCTCGACGATCAGAATGGCTGTCACACTCGATCCCCATCCGGCTGTTATGCCACGGCGTCCATCTGATGGCTTTCCGCAGCATACTGGCCAATTGTGAACGGCTTGTGGAGGCAGGCCGAGGATCTGCCCCGCGACTGTTGACGTTATGTCCGAACAGCAAGATGATATCGGGTAACGCTCGCGCCATTCACACTGCTCAGGGAGGACGACATGTCGCCCAACCGCACACTATCGAGCGAATCCATGATCCCGGTACCTCGCACGCCCTTGATCGGCCGCGATAGCGAACGAAGGTCGGTGGGCGCCTTGTTGGTGCGTCCAGATGTGCCGCTAGTGACGCTCAACGGTGCTGGAGGCGTGGGGAAGACTCGCATCGCATTGCGAGTCGCCGCCGATCTGAGCAAGGATTTCGAGGGAAACGTTCGATTCATCCCACTCGCGACGATACGGGAACCTCAGCTGGTTCTCCCTACGATTGCGCAAAGCGTCGGACTGGTCGGTTTGAGCGATCAGACGCCGATGGCGGGACTATTGCGCTATTTCTCCGGTCGTTCCTCGCTCCTCATCGTCGACAACTTCGAACAGGTGATGCCGGCAGCCGCCGAAATATCAGAGCTCCTGGCGCACTGCCCTGAGCTGACAATCCTCATAACAAGTCGGGAACCCCTCCGCATCGAGGGGGAGCATGAGTTCCCGATCCTTCCGCTGGCTGTTCCATCGCGTCCCTCACCTATCGAGGTTGCGCGGCAATCAGAGTCGATGCAGCTCTTCGAGCAACGGGCGCAGGCAGTACGGCCCGATTTCTCGATCTCACCAGAAAACGTCGAAACGGTGGCGGAGATTTGCATCCGGCTGGACGGACTTCCTCTCGCTATCGAGCTTGCCGCCGCCAGGGTGAAGATCCTCTCTCCTCAGGCGATTCTGTCGCGACTGGTCGACCGGCTCGCATTGCTCAGCCGTGATGGGCGGGACGTGCCGGATCGGTTGCGCACGATGCGAGACGCGGTCGGTTGGAGCTATGACCTTCTCACCGATGAAGAGCGCGCGTTGTTTCGCCATCTTTCGGTTTTCGCTGGTGGGTGCACCACCGAGATGGCTGCAAGTCTCCTTGCCAATCTCGATGTCGCCCAGCCCATCGACCTATTCGAAGGTATGTCCTCCCTGCTGGACAAGAACCTGCTCGTCCAGGTCGATCAGACTGCGGGAGAACCGAGATTCCGCATGCTGGAGACCATTCGGGCGTATGCCCTCGAACAGCTCGATGCCCACGGCGAGGCTAATGCCACCCGAGACGCTCTCGCAGCATGGCTCATCGATCGAACCACGACGGCATTCGATGAGCAGTGGGGGCCGAACCAGCGAACCTGGACGAACTTCTTCGAGTTGGAGGTCGACAATCTCCGGGCAGTTATCGGCTGGCTGCTCGAACAGGGCGATGTCGACGGTGCAAGCTGGATGATCGTCAATGCGTCGCGCTGCTGGCACATACGTGGAAATCTCGCAGAAGGATGGTCGTGGGCAGAACGAGCCCTTGCGTTGGGGGATGCGATTGGGATCGGGACGAAGCGGCACCGCCTGGAACTCATGGCAGGGTGGTTCCTGTTTCACATGGGCGAAATCGATCGGGCAACGGCGATGTTGTTGAGTGCGCGTGCACGAGCCAATGCATTGAGCGATCCCTACATTGCTGCCCAATGCCGCCATGTTCTCGGGTTTATCGATGATAGCTCTGGCCGATTCGACGACGCGGTCGCTCACTTCGAGGCGGCGTTGGACTTCTACCGCTCGGCCGGATATCGCACATGGGAGGCGTTCGCGCTCAACAGCCTGGGACATGCGAACTTCGAACTGGGCAATATCGACCAGGCCGAAAGGCACTTCGACGAAGCGCTGTCAGTGTTCCTGCAGGACGGCAACTCCTACGGCGCCGGCATGATATTGACAAATCAAGCCAAGATCGCCCGAGCCCGAGGCGATCTCAGGCACGCCCGCAGTCTCTTCGTAGAGAGCCTTGCGCTTCGTTGGGAGCACCAGGAGCGAATTGGGCTTGTGGGGTGTCTACGCGGGCTCGGCCAGATCGAAGTGCTGGCAGGACGACACGAGGAAGCGGCTCAGCTGTTCGGCGCAGCCGATGCGCTGCGCGAGGCAATTGGCGCAGAGTTGCCACGTCCGCACTCCCGCTACGCGCAGGCGCGCACCGCAGCCCGCAGACACCTGGGCGACGATCGCTTCGCAGCCTGTTGGGAACACGGCAGGCAAACGCCCTTGGAGGATATGGTCGCGACGTTCGTTCGAACCGACCTGGACGGACTCGCCGCTCGGCCAATCGAAATTGCGCAGAAGCCCTTCGACCTTACAAACCGTGAACGAGAGGTCCTTCGGCACATTCGCATCGGCCGCTCGAACAAGGAGATCGCAGAGGCGCTCTTTGTCAGCGAGCGGACAGCCCAAACACACGTCCAGCACATTCTCGACAAGATGGACGTCAACACACGCGCTGCTGCTGCCGCGCTTGCGGTGGAACACGGAATAGAGTAGCTACCTGCCGGTTTGACCATAAATTGACGGTGCTGCCACTGTGCAGCATCATGATGATGGCCTCGGTCGAAGCGAATCAGCCAACTCGGAGCCGGATCGTGGCGACATCTCGGACAATTGAGCTCCATATTCCTTTGCCACGCACGCCACTGATCGGTCGTGAACGGGAGCGCGACACTATCGCCGCGCTTCTGCTACGAGACGATGTGCCGCTCGTCACCCTGACCGGTCCCGGCGGGGTCGGCAAGACCCGTCTAGCGTTGCAGATCGCGGCCGATCTGGTCGACAGGTTCGAAGGCAATGTGCGATTTCTCCCGCTGGCCGCGATCCGCGAACCGCAACTTGTGCTACCTGCCATGGCGCAAGCGCTCGGGCTGGTCGGTCTGGGTGAGCAGTCACCCAGAGACGGCTTGCTGGCCTATCTTGCCGGGCGCAACTTCTTGCTGGTGATCGACAACCTCGAACAAGTCATGGCGGTCGCGCCCGAACTCTCCGATTTGCTGGCCCACAGTCCAAACCTCACCATGCTCGTAACCAGTCGCGAGCCGTTGCACATCGCCGGCGAGCATGAATTCCCTGTGCCCACCATGTCGCTTCCCGCGCGACATTCCACGGTCGATCAGTTGTTGCTCTCGGAATCGGCCCGGCTTTTCATGCAACGCGCCCAAGCGGTCAATCCCGACTTTTCCGTCACACCAGAGACAGCCGCGACGGTCGCGGACATCTGCATCCGGCTCGATGGACTCCCGCTGGCGGTCGAGCTCGCTGCCTCCAGGGTGAAGTTCCTCTCCCCGCGGGCAATCCAGGCACGGTTGGTCGACCGGCTGGCGCTCCTCAACCGGGAAGGGCGCGATGTGCCCGACCGGCTGCGCACGATGCGCGATGCCGTCGCATGGAGTTATGACCTCTTGTCCGACGACGAGCGTGTGCTTTTTCGCCGGCTCGCGGTCTTTCCCGGCGGCTGCACTATCGAATCGGCGGCTGCTGTCCTTGGCCAAATGGAAAACGAACCAGAGTTCGCACCGTTCGAAGGGATCATATCGTTGGTCGACAAGAGCCTCCTAGTGCAGATCGATCAACCATCCGGCGAATCGCGATTTCGGATGCTCGAAACCGTGCGAGCCTATGGCCTGGAGCAACTCGCATTCCACGACGAGGCAGACACCGCCATGAGTGCCCTGGCGGAATGGCTGGTTCATCGGACCGATCAGGCGTCTGCAGAACAGTTCGGTCCCAAGCAGGCGGAATGGTCCGCCTTCTTCGATGCCGAAATCGACAACGTGCGATCCGCGCTCACGTTCTTGCTGGAACAACGCGATCTCGAGCGGGCCAGCCATCTTGCCATCGCACCCGCGCGCTATTGGTATACGAAAGGGAACTTCACCGAATCACGCTCCTGGGCGGAGCAGGTGCTCGTGCTCGACGATCTGATTGGCCCGGGTCCATTGCGCGGATGGTTGCTGTCCGTAGCGGCCTGGCAGCTCTTCAATTCAGGAGAGCTGGAACGCGCAGCGGATATTTTGGAGCCCTTGCTCGCGATGAGCGTCGCTGAAGGTGACGACTTTCTTGTCGCGCAGACACTTCATGTCATGGGAGCGCGACACGCATGGATGGGGATTTCAACCAAGCCGCAGATGCGTTCGAGCGATCGATGGTGCACTATCGTCGAGCAAACCGGCCGTTCTGGATCGTCCAGGGACTGCAGGGGCTCGGGCATGCCAACTTCGAGCAAGGCAAGATCACCCTCGCGGAACAACAGTTCGAGGAAGCGCTGGTGTTCACGCGTGCCGATGGCAACGACTTTGGGCAGGGAATGGTGCTGTCCCATCTGGCAAAGGTCGCGCGCAGTCGCGGCGATTTTCAACGGGCAGAACAACTCTATCGGGAAAGCCTTGCGTTCCGCTGGAAATTGGGCGACAACCTCGGAACAGCTAGTTGCCTTCGAGGGTTGGGCCGCATCTTCGCCGCGTCCGGCTCGTACGAGCGGGCAGCGGTCACACTGGGCGCCGCCGATTCACTAAGCCGCTCGATTGGGGCGATCCCTCCTCCAAATCGAAGTCGTTACGACCAAGAAGTCGAGCGACTCGGCACGCAGATGGGACAAGAGCGCATGCAAGCGCTCTGGCGAACAGGAGCCAATACACCACTGCAGGAGATCGTTGGTGAACTCTTGCGCATCGACTCCGCGCCACCGGCATACCCTGTTCCATCCGACGCCAATGGACCGCAGTTCGGTCTGACCCCACGTGAGATCGAAGTCCTCCGCCTCGTTCGGGACGGCCGCTCCAATCGGGAAATCGGCGAACAGCTTTTCGTCAGTGAGCGCACCGCGCAGACACACGTACAGCACATTCTCGCCAAGCTCGACGTCAATACCCGGGCCGCGGCTGCCGCGCGAGCGGTCGAACTGGAGATCGTCTGACACGTTATTACCACCGATACGTCATTACGTATGGATGAAGGCGACTACTCGTCAGCGTGAAATCCGCCGATCGGCGGACGACCATCGAACCGCGGGAACCCAGGATGTCAGTAACCCCGGCAAGCCAAATCCGGGATGGCAATTCGACAAGCGCTTGCCCCACCTGACGACAGGAGACCGACGATGATCTACCGAAGCCACATTCCAGACGTCGATATCCCGAATGCGCCATTTCCGACCGTCGCGCTGCGCAACGCCACTCGTCTCGCGGATAAGCCCGCGTTCATCGATGCCGAATCCGGACGGATCGTGACCTTCAGCGAACTTCGCCATCTGGTCGATCGCGCCGCCGCCGGTTTGCACGAACGAGGTGTGCGAAAGGGCGATGTGGTTGCGATGTTCGCCCCCAACAGCATCGACTATGCCATCGCGTTCTATGCCATCACCTCACTTGGAGCGATCGCGGCACTCGCCAATCCGACCTGGACAGCCAACGAGCTGGGAACCCAACTCTCGCGCCAATCGGCCCGCTTCATGCTCACGACATCCGCGCTGCTCGACACGGTGCAGGCGGCGAATGCCCCATTGCTGACGAACGACCGGATCGTTGTCTTCGGCGAGCACCCAACGCTGAGGACATTCGACGAACTGCTGGCCAGCACCGCATCGGTTCCCGTGGTCGATATCGATCCGGAGCGGGACATCGCCGCACTGCTCTGCTCCAGCGGAACGACTGGCATGCCCAAGAGCGTCATGCTCAGCCATCGAGCGCTGGTCGCCACTGGCGCTGTTGGCGCGGTGCCCGAAGGAGTCCAGGAGCATGATGTCCTGCCGGGACAGCTTCCCCTGTTCCATGCCTTTGGCGTGTTGATCAACCTCGCCTCCGGCCCGATGGCCGGCGCGACCAGCGTCATCATCTCCCGCTTCGATTTCGAACGGTTTCTGCAGCTCGTCCAGACCTATCGCATGACCAAGATCTTTACGCCGCCACCGTTGATCGTGCACCTGGCAAAGAACCCCATCGTCGACAACTACGATCTATCGTCGCTCGCGTTCATCCTTTCCGGGGCGGCTCCACTTGGCGGAGATGTCCAGGAACTCGTCCGAAATCGCGTTGGTTGCCTCGTCAAACAGGGGTATGGCATGAGCGAAGGGGTGCCAACGCTGATCTGTCCCAACGACCTGCCGTTCGAGAAACAGGGATCCGCCGGCAAGCTCACATCCAGAACCGAAGCGCGGGTCGTCGATCCGGAAAGCGGTCAGGATCTTCCCACTGGCGAGCGCGGCGAGCTCTGGATGCGCGGACCGCAAATGATGTCGGGCTATCTGAACGATCCCGAAGCGACTGCGGCAACCCTTGATTCCGATGGCTGGCTCCACACGGGCGATATCGCCTATGCCGACGAAGATGGCTATTTCTACGTTGTCGACCGGCTCAAGGAACTGATCAAATACAAGGGCTATCAGGTCGCTCCGGCAGAGCTGGAAGCCATCTTGCTGACTCATCCGGCGGTAGCGGACGCGGCCGTCGTGCGCTATCCGGACGACGACGCCGGCGAGATCCCCAAGGCATTTGTCGTCACCCGGGCGCCAATCGACGCGGAAACGCTGATGGCATTCGTTGCCGGGCAGGTCGCGCCCTACAAGAAGGTGCGCATGGTGGAGTTCATCGACGTCATTCCGAAATCACCATCTGGCAAGATCTTGCGTCGCGAGTTGATCGCCCGCGACCGGCAGCCAACGCCGGTATTGGTGTAGCGCCATGATCGCGCTGGTCGGTGTTCAAGACGCCGCGCGTCCTGTTTCAATGCCTGACCTCGAACAGGTCGAGCAGATGTTCCGCGCGCAGGTGAACGAGCAGCGTCTCTATCCGGGAGCAGCACTGGCGGTCTCGGTCAATGGCCAGGTGGTGCTCGATCTGGTGATCGGGTACGCCGATACACAGCGGGCCACACGTGTTGACGCGGAATCGCTCTTCCCAATGTTCTCCGGTTCCAAGCCGCTAGGTGCGGTGGCATTGTGGCAGCAAGTCGAGAAGGGTCGTCTTTCGCTGGACGATCGGGTGGCCGATCATTGGCCGGCGTTCGGGAGCAACGGCAAAGACGCGGTTCTGGTTCGGCACATTCTCTGCCACCGCGGTGGCTTTCCGTCGACCCCAGAGTCGCTACCGCGCGCAGCCTGGGACCATGCGCAGCACGTGAATCGCATCCTCGAAACGCTCACGCTGGAAACTCGCCCCGGCGTCACCAGCAGCTATCACTTTCTCACCCAGCACTGGGTGATTGCGGAATTGATCCGCATCGTCGATGGCCGCACGTACCAGTCCTATCTGCGCGAGGAGATCCTGAACCCGCTTGGACTCGAGCAGAGTCATATCGTGGTTTCTCCCGATCTGGAAGAACGTTGCGTCAAGCTTCATGCCACTGATGGCACGGACGAATGGGGTGTCGAGGTCATACGCTCGATGGACGATGATCCGATCTATCGCGCGGTCGTGCCGGGTGGCAGCCTGGTATCGACCGCGGCCGATATGGCGCGCTTCTACGCCGCGATCGCGCTCGGTGGCGCCATCGATGGCGCTCAAATCCTCCGCCCCGAGACGGTTGATCGGATGTTGGAGGTGGCCGTGCTGGACGAGATCGATCCATCGTTCGACCTTCCCGTGCGCCGATGCTACGGATTCGAACTTGGCGGCCTGAACGAGCCACGCCGGCACTGGCCGGGAGCAACCAGCACACTCCGGACCTTTTGGCATGGTGGTATGGGATCGTCAGTTTGCTGGGGAGACCGCGACACGGGTCTGGCCGTGGCGTTTCTGACGAACGGCATACGACGTGACAAGGCGGGCGCAATCGCCCGGCGTGACCTCTCAGACGCGATCCGAAGTGCGTTCCTTGGCACGGAACGCTCTTCGGGAGCGGCACACGCTCCCTGGCGCGGACCGCTATAGTGCAGATGTCGTTTCGACCACACCGCGCAGGATCCCTCCATGACGAAGCTTCCCAATTACGACTTCATCATCGTCGGCGCGGGACCAGCAGGGTGCGTACTGGCCAATCGCCTTTCTTCCGACCCAGCCCGTTCGGTGCTGCTGATCGAAGCCGGTCCCGACTACGGATCCGATCTCGCCGATTGGCCGGCCGAACTGTTGAACCCGCTGGGTGTCCCGACCGATTCCCACTCCTGGGGGTACGAGCACAGTCAGGAGACGCTCGCCCATCAACTCGAGTTGCCGCGCGGCCGGGTGGTCGGAGGCACCTCGACCATGAACGGGTGCATCTGGATGCGCGGATCGGCCGAAGATTATGACGACTGGGCGTCGATGGGGAATCCCGGCTGGGGGTTCGACGACTTGCTGCCCTGGTTCCAGAAAGCCGAGGCTGATCCGCTCGGCGGAAAACTGCACGGCACAGACGGCCCCGTTCCGATCTCCCGCGTGCCCGCATCACAGTGGACACTGCTCGACCATGCGCTGATCGCATCGGCAAACGAACTGGGATTCGAAACCATCGCCGATCTGAATGGTGACAGAGAGCAGTCTCCCGGCATTGGTCCGACCCCAAAGAACATCCGCGACGGGGTCCGGTTCAATGGCGCGCTCTCCTATCTCGCTCCCGTTCGCGAGCGCGCGAACCTGACGATTCTCCCTAACGCGACCATCGACCGCGTCGTGATCGAGGATGGCCGCGCCACAGGGGTTATGACGAGCGGCGGTTCAGCGATCTCGGGACGCACGGTCATTCTGTCCGCCGGCGCCTATGGTTCTCCTGCGATCTTGCTTCGATCGGGAATCGGTCCAAGCGCCGAACTCATGGATTTGGGGATTCCGGTCGTCGCGGATCTGCCTGGGGTCGGCGCTGGATTGATGGACCATCCGCTCGTCAACGGGCTCATGGAGTGCGCAATTGCCCCTGGAGCGGCGCCCGATGCGGTGACATTCACGCCGCTCATGATCAAGGCGCGCAGTAGCCAGGTGGACGACGAGATCGACCTGCATATCTACCAGGGCCAGTCGTTCGACGAATCGAGCGGTCAATGGCGGCTCTGGCTCTCGATCTCATTGCAATTCGCCCGCTCGCATGGCCGGTTGCGTTTGGACCTCGCGTGACCCAGAGGCGCCTCTGGACATCGATCACGCCTATTTCAACGATCCGGCCGATCTCGCCGCGCTGGCGGACGGTGTGAGTTGGTCAACCGGTTGGTGTCCACCGGTCCCCTGGCCGAAATCGTGCAACCGTTGCCGGAGAGCACACTCACCTGGTCGTCGCGAGACGAGCCGAACGCAAGGTTCGCTCCCAGGTGGGCACCACCTTCCACCCATCCAGTAGCTGCCGGATGGGTCCCGCAAGCGACCCGATGGCCGTTGTAGATGCACACGCCCAGGTGTACGGTGTGGATGGCCTGCTGGTGGTGGATGCCTCGATCTTTCCCACGGGGCCCCGCGTGAACCTGCATTGCCCCATCGTTGCCGCGGCCGAAAAGATCGCCGCGGAGCTCGCAGCCGACGCCTAGCGCGTTCCGCCAACGCATCGGCGATCGAGCACATCGGGATCCCCATAACCACCCGTTCGGAAGCGAGCCGAACATGATGTCACGCTTTTCCCGCTCCAACCGTCTCTCTTTCCAGAGTGGCGCGAACGCGATAGGCGACGATCCGATGCAGGCTCTGAGTCGTCCGATACCGGAACGCATCGAACCCGACCGCAGCGACAACGTCCTGGTGGCGGAGGCGCGTATCGATTCGTGCCGATTCGAGGCACTTTTCGATCGGTACTGGGAGTCCGTGCTGCGTTTCTGTCTGGTCCGGTTGAACGATTGGCAGCTTGCCGAAGACGCGGCCAGTCAAGCGTTCCTCAACGCGCATCGCAATCTGCATCGCTTCAAGGGAATCGACGAATCGTCATTTCGCTGCTGGCTCTTCGCCATTGCCCGAAACACCACTCGAGACATGCATCGTTTGTCACATCGGCACCCCACCGTCCAACTCAGCGAAGCGGAAATGATCGTGGATCCGGCAAAGTTCCCGAAGATGCGGCGCTGGATTCCGATCAAAACCGTCTCCTCCAGCAGTTGCTCCACGGGCTACCTGACGAGCAGCGGCAACTCATCGAGCTGCGCGCCGCTGGATTGACCGCCGCCGAAATTGGCGTCGTACTGGGCAAATCCGAAACCGCGGTGCGGCAAGCGCAGTCGCGCCTGATCCGATCGCTGCGCGCGCAGTTCGATGTCTCGGCCGATGGAGTGATGCGCCATGCCTGAGCAGTTCGCCCATGGATCTGCCGACTTCTGGGACCGGCTTGTGGTGTCTCCGGAAACAGCAATCCCGCACGAGCCCGACGACCGCTTCATTCTGGCCATCGAGCGTCTCTTTCCCAGTCCAGCATCAGATCAGGCAAAGGCACGTGCACGAGCTCGCATTCTTGACACGAAGCGGCCGGGGATCGACGCAACGTCAGTTGTTGCATTCCAGGATGCGCTCGCCACTCCCCGAAGCCAGTCGATCCTGCCGGCGAGTCTGACGCGGAGCCATCGGTGGTTGGCAGCGGCGATGCTGTTGGTGCTGCTTGGCGCTGGGCTCTGGTTTGCGGCCGGGCGCTCGATCTGGACGAATTGGCGATCGGAGAACGAGCACGTCATCCCGGCGGCGTCCGATCGACTGGGCGACGTCCCGATGTACGGCATCGACCCCGGCCGATCCAATGCCGGACCCGGTCCGGGCATCGAACGCCAACCAACGATCGCCTGGGAATACCCGGTGAGCGGAACGATTGGCGCGGCTCCGATCGTTGTCGACGAGGTCGCCTACTTTGGCTCCTCCTCGCACCTTCCCAACAAGCCAAGCGAGGTGCTGGCGGTCCGCGCCAGCGACGGCGAGCTCATCTGGTCGACGCCGACTGAGCACACGCTATCAGCAGGATTCGCGGCCTCGGCCAACTCGATCTACGTGGTCGACGATGGCGGAGTCCTTTATGCCCTCGACTCCTACACCGGAGCAGAACGCTGGCGAACCCCACTTCGCAGTGATGAGCCTATCGAATTCACGTGGTACGGCTCGCTCCTTCTGGTGGACGGAACCCTGGTCGTTTCGAGCGGGTCGCCGATGTCGGTCGCTGCTGGTGACGGGAACATTTTCGTGGCGCGCTCCTCGGACGAATGGGTGGAAGGCGAAGAGCACGTCTATGCGGTCTCACCAGACGATGGCACCGTGCGCTGGGAAACCACCGGCCACGCGGACCTGGCGGGAGGCCTTTTCGCGCTTTCGCTCGCCGATGGATCGGTCGCGTGGACCCATCCGGGGACACCGGCGTTTCTCGGACCGTCGTACGTCGATGGAACTGTGTTCTACGGAGAGCACGCGTCCGCGCGGGTGATTGCGCTCGATGCTGCCACGGGCCGTGAGGAATGGCAGGCGAAGATGGCATCGACCGATGAGTTCGATGGCCGCAGTTCCCCTTCGGTTACGTCGGATCTGGTCGTTGTCGCCACTGTGTCAGGCGTCGTGGTCGGAATCGATCGCGGCAATGGCGAGATTCGGTGGAGGGAGAATGCCGTTTCCGGCCATCCGATGGTCTTCGGCAAATCGTCAGTGCCTATCTCTGGGGACGTTGCAGTGGCAGGCGCCTACTCCGAGATTGCGGCGCTCGATCTCTCCGATCAGTCAACGCTCTGGTCATTGCCAGTCTCCGTGCATAGTTGGGGATCTGGCCCCCTCGCAATTTCAGACCAGACGATCTTCGTTGCCACCCTCGTGGAGTCAAAAGACACCGGGAAGCTCGTCGCGCTGCGATCGCCCCCGTAGAGCTCATTCATTCAGTTGACCAACACGTTCATCGCCCAGCATGTTCCGGGAGGGTCGCCATGTCGCTGAAACTCCGCGTTCTCTGCTTGCTTGCCGTGGCTGCGATTGCCCTGACGGCGCATCGCACCACAGGACCCCTGTTTGGGCGGCCGTTCACCGATCCCGTTCCGAGCGAGGTTCTCGCCAACGTGCGCGCCTGCCTGGCGGCCGTCGACCGCTTCATGATCGACGGCAATCTGGACGACCTCTGGGAAACGCTCGACCAGTTCGGACACGGGCTCGATCCCTGGCCGGCGGTCGATCTCGAACAGCGGGACATTGCGGCGCTGGCGTTTCGCGCCACCTTCCCCAACCTCCGCGTGTCACTGACGGGCGTCGAGCCCAGCGACGACGCTTTTCTCGTGAACATCGAAGAGAACGACAGCGCGCCGTTCGTTCCTGCCGGACTCGAGGAAACAACGACCGATCCGCCGCTCGAACTTGACACCCTCATCGAGGTCGATGAAACGGGAGCGATCGTTCGGGCCGGTTCTGCATCGACACCAGGCGCCATTGCCTACCGGCCGCCGGACGCCAACGCTCCGTTCCGCATGTCCGCGTCCGCGACGCTCGTCGCCGCGCTGATCGAGTTGACACCTGCGCAACATGGCGAGCGGTATCTGGCAGTTCACGCCCCGGGGCTGGTCGTGCCGCAGACCGGAAGCCTGCGCGTCAGCGGCGCCGGGCGCCTCTCCGTGCTCGCCAGGGGCAGCGACCGGTGGCGCGCGTTGGGAGCGGATCAAACCGTCGTGATCGGGCCTGGAGACCTGCTTTCCATCGCAAGCGGACACGCAGTCTTGACAATGACCTCCAGCGAGCCAGCCCACCTCATCGTTGCTGCAGTCGATTCGCTGAACACCCACCAACCCTCCGAGCCCGAAGGAGGACGGTCCGCTCCGGGGAATCTGACGACGATGATCGCAACAGCGGATGCATCGATGGAGACCTGGTTCGGTTCGATCGAATCGGCCACGCAGAGCACCGCTCGCTCCGGTTCGGGCTGGGCAACGCTCCAGCCAACCTGGATCGTCTCACCGTCCGATGCGCAGCCGGAGGTTGTAGCGGACGACGTCCCCTCGATCGTGCTCGATCTTTCTCCGCAAACAGCGAGCGCTACCGGTGCGCAACCATCGCCAAGCGCTTCCGGTGATCCCGAGGTAGCCCGGGTCCTGCTGCTCTTGCGCTTGGTTCCCACGGATGGCGTGCATTCGTGAGTCGGCGTGCTTCATCCTTCCCGGGTTCGATGGCGGAAAACTGCGAGAATGTCGCCAAACGACCCGGAGTTGACCCAAGGAGCGAAGCACCCAATGACCTGGAGTCTCACCATCGCCGATATTCTGCCCGCCAAGCGCACCATCTTGTGGCAGTTGGCCAAGCAAGCCGGGGTTACCGCCGCGGTCGTGAGCATGCCAGAAGGGCCAGACGATCCACCGGTCTGGAAGTTCGAAACCCTGCTGCGGCTGAAACAGGATTTCGCGGACGACGGTATCGATCTGCAAGTGATCGAGTCTGCCCCATCCGTGATCATGGAACCGATCAAACAGGGCACCGACCAGTTCGACTGGGCGCTCGACCGCTTCTGCGAAATGATCGACAACATGGGCCGCGCCGGTATTCCAGTGATGTGCCACAACTTCATGGCCGGGCTCGGTTGGCTGCGCACATCCATGGCGCTCCCAGACCGCGGCGGCGCATTGGTCACCGGCTATGACCATGAGACCATGCAACGCGGCGGCCTAAGCGAATTCGGCGAGATCTCAGAAGACGGGCTTTGGGAGCGGATGGAAATCTTCCTCAAGCGGGTCGTGCCTGTCGCAGAAAAAGCCGGAGTCAAGCTGGCAGTGCATCCCGACGACCCCCCGATCTCTCCGGTGCGCGGCGTTGGCCGCATCCTGACGAGTCCGGACAACTTGCAACGGGTCATCGATCTCGTTCCCAGCCCGAACAATGGCATTACCTTCTGCCAGGGGTCGATCTCGACCATGGTGGTCGACATGCCGAAGGAGATCCGCCGCTTCGCCGGTCAGAACAAGGTCTTCTTCATCCACTTCCGCGATGTCGATGGCAATCCGGCGAAGTTCCGCGAAACGTTCCACGACGCCGGGCAAACCGATATGTTCGAAACCATGCGCGCCTGGCGCGATTGCGGGTTCACCGGCCCATTCCGCGTCGACCACGTCCCCACTCTGGCTGGCGAAGCCAATCTGTCACCTGGCTACGACGTCATGGGCCGGCTCTATGCCATCGGCTACGCCAAAGGCTTGATGGAAGGGGTCAACAAGACCGGCTGATCTCACCCCGCCCACGCGGATCGTCGATTCGCGCCGCTCACCGGAGGGCGGACGAAGAAATGGCGTGAGTGCCGTATCATGCTTCCGAGCATTCGGTGCAATTTCCTTCTGTCCTGTCCGCGCTCGGAGGTGCTTGATGTCGACAACCAAGATCGAGGTCTATCGAGATCTGTTCGCGAATGTCCACAACTGGCTCGAAGGAACGATGGGCGACGTCACGCCGGAGCAGGCGCACTGGCAACCCCCGGGCCGGGTGGTGCCCATAGCCGGGCACTACATTCACCACCTGACCGCCGAAGACGCAATCATCAACTTCGGCCTGCGGGGTGTCACCCCTCTTCTGATGGGCGAGTGGGCGAGCCGCCGCGGGTATCCGGAGCCCATGCCGTTTTCCGGACCCTGGGATAACTGGGCGCGGTCGTTGACCGTCGATCTGGACGCGGCGCGTGTCTACGCGCAGGCAGTCTATGCCAACACGGACAGCTATCTCGCTGGACTGGACGACGATCAGCTTGCAGTCGTCGCGGACTACACGGCCATCGGATTCGGGGAACAACCGCTGTCATACATCCTGAATCAGGTCCTTACGGATGGGGCTGCGCACTGCGGGGAGATCTCCTGCATCAAAGGGCTGCAACAACAACAGGGCTACCCCTTCTAGTCGCCGGCGCGAAACCGGTGCGTCTTCAGACCGTACCGCGGCTCGCCGCTGCAGTCAGCTCATCGTAGCTATCAGCGCGGCGACTCCGCCGGTTTCGTCTCGCGTGTAGATCCAACCGTTGCCAGTCAATGGCGGCGTCGCCTGGTTCAAATCGAGGTCGATTTTTTCGGGGATGGCGACTCGCCAAAGCTCGGCGCCGGTGACTGGATCGAGACCAAGCAGATCACCGGTGTCGCTGCCCACCAGCAGCACACCTTCGACCATCGCGGGCGCTCCAGCCGAGAAATCACCGGTCGGGACACTCCAGCGTGGTTCCCCAGTCAGCGCATCGAGCGCTGCGGTATGCGCGCCACCGAACCCGTTGCTGCTCACGTAGAGCGTTCCGTCGACTACCAACGGCAATCCCGGTCGGGGATACGTGCCGGTCCCCGGGTCCTGCTCGCCCATCGAAGCGCGCCAGCGTTCTGCTCCTGTCTCAGGGTCGTACGCAACCATCTGCCCGTTCACGAAGGGAACGTAGAGCACGCCTCCAGCCCCCACCGGACCAGTCACGGGATTGTCTGGCTCCTCGACACTCCACTGTTCTCCCCCGGTGGCGGTATCGAGCGCGAAGATGCGCCCGCCATCGAACCCGGTGGACACGAAGACCGTGTCGCCTTCGACGAACGGCGCGCCGCGCGACGGCTTCTGCAGATCGGCTTCCCACGCGACCGCGCCGCTGGCGGCATCGAGCGCCAGCAGGACAGCATCGCCCCGGTTCACGAAGAGCGTGCCATTCGCATAGGTGACCGCATCGATCGGCGTTGCCGGGAGCTCCCGGTTTTCGACATCGGTCCGCCAAAGCTCATCGCCGGTTTTCGCGTCCACGGCATAGACAGCCGCGCCGCTGCCGACCAGACTTCCCATTCCCGCGTAGACAACTCCATCCACCACGATCGGATCGGCAGACGCGCCTTCGGGCACATCGTGCGTCCAGCGCACCGCGCCAGTTGCGGGATCGAGCGAAACGATCTGGCCGCCGGGATCGAATCCGAACCCGATGACTGCGACCAATGTCGCGCCGTCATCTGAGATTCCGAGACCGTACGCGGCGCCATCGGCCAATGCGTACTGCCAGCTGAGTTGCGGGGACGCCATTTGGGCGGCCGCGCCGCCTCCACCAACGATCGACCCAAGAACCATCACCAGAACCGCGCAATAGGTACTTTTCAAACGGTGAATCATCCTGCAATCTCTTCACTACGACGGAAACCACTAATCGCATTCACAAGCGCGCGTGCGAGCGCCCAATCAGAGCGAACGCGCATCCGGCAGGGTACCGCCAATCGCACGGTCAGGAAAAGGGAGGAATCGACGCGATGCACGAAGCTGACGAACCCGCTTCCCTGCATGGCCGGTGGTTGCGCCCGTCAGGAGGGCATGCCGGCGAGGTACAGCCGGTCGAGCTCTTTTTCGATCTGGTCTACGCGCTCGCGGTCACGCAACTGACCCATCACCTGCTCGAAGCGCTCAGCTGGAAGGGTGCGCTGGAGACGCTTGCGCTGCTTTGGGGTGTGTGGGCGGGCTGGATCTGCATCACGTGGATCTCGAACTACTTCGACGTACGCGCGCGGCCGGTCCGGCTGGCGGTGCTCGTTGCGGCATTCGTTGGTTTGGTGCTCGCTTCCTCGATTCCTGAAGCGTTCGGGGAACGGGCGGGATTGTTCGCCGCGGCGGTCGTCGTCCTCACCGTTGGCGCTCCGGTTCTCGGCCTTCTGGCGGTCGGCCTCGCCCACCCGCTCCGGATGGTGTTCATTCGGGTGGCGGTTTGGGATGCGCTCGTAGGTATCCTGTGGTTGGCCGGCGCCGCTGCTGACGGTTATTGGCGGCTCGGATTGTGGCTTCTGGCCTCCGTGGTCATCGGATTCGTCATCTACCTCGGCTTTCCGCTGCCTGGATTGGGACGCAGCCGCACAACCGATTACACGATTACCGGTCTTCACATGGCAGAGCGGTGCCTGTTGTTCATCATTCTGGCCATTGGCGAGTCGGTGCTCATCACTGGCGCCGGGTTCGGGGAGCTTCCCCACTCGCGTGATACCTGGACCGCCTTCACGGTGGCGTTTGTCGGTAGTGTTGCAATGTGGTGGATCTATTTCGACCGCACCATCGAACTGGCGCGAGCGCGCATGGGCACGGCAGCCGATCCAGGACGCCTGGGCGTCCTCGCCTACACCTTCTATCACATGTACATGGTCGCCGGCATCATCGTCGCCGCCGCCGGCGACGAACTCTCACTCGCGCATCCGGACGAGACGGCAGGCCGGGCGACAGTCCTCGTTCTCCTTGGGGGACCTGCGCTCTTCCTGCTCGGCAATCTGCTCTACAAGGCAACGATGTTCGGCCGCATCTCACGCGCGCAGGCAGTGGCCATCGTCGTGCTGATCGGACTCATGCTCGTCGTGCAGGGTCGCACCAATCTGGACGTGGCATTCGCGGCAGTCGTCGTCTTGCTGGCGGTCGCCGTTTCGGACCTGTCGAGCGAACTGCGCAGATCGGCTGTCCGTGCCGAGTAGACAAGAAGCGCCGTCCCATACTTCTGCGCCGAACCTGGGCGTTTCCGTAGCGTTTCCGTAGCGTTTCCTTTGAGGATGACCGCGCCGAATCGACAAAATGCCGGCATCTATGTCAACCCACGCGCCGAATGACGCCTGATGATCGATCCCACACCTCCATTGGTCGTACGTTCAAGTTGACGTGAGGGCACGCGTTCGGTACCGTCGAATTATGCGCTCGCCGGTAACGGCGATTTCACGCTGTGGAAACCGGGAGCATGCGCCAACCCGCAACTTTGGCGTATGCCGGGCAACGACAAGGGAATGTGCAATGAAGAGAGGATTCCTCGCGTTACTCCTTCTCGCCGCGATGGCGCTTGGCGCCGTGCAACAGCCGCAACAGGCAAGCGCGCAATCGTGCGGCCCGTGCCCGGCATATGTGACCCAGAGCCTCAATCTGCGCGCTTCGGCCTCGAGTTCTTCGGCCGTGTTGGCGGTGATGCCAGCCGGGTCGACCCCGGTTTGGTACCCGGACTACGGTATCAGCGCTACCGGATATGCCCGCGTCCGCTACGGCTCGACCTACGGCTACGCGTTCGCTGACTACATGCTGCTCTACCCGGCCTGGGGGTACGCCACCACGGCGGTGAATCTGCGCAGCGGAGCTGGCACCAATTACAGCGTGCTGCTCGTGATTCCCAGAAATGGGCCGGTGACGGTGCTGTCTGGCCCGACCTCGAACGGCTGGTACAACGTCCAGTACGGCACGGTGGCCGGATACATCATCGGCACCTACCTCGCCTTCCAGGACAACAATGTCAGCTTCGTCCCGGGTGAGACGCCATACACCACCACGTCACTGCGGCTGCGCACCGGCGCTGGCACCGGTTACGGCACCATCGCGATCCTCCCCGCTGGCACGGTGGTAACGATCATCTCCGGCCCGATCTTTGCCAACACGTACGGCTGGTATCGGGTCTCGACCCCCTACGGCACTGGCTGGGTCGCAGGAGACTATCTGCAGTAAGGAAAGCCGCCAGCACACCGCACGGAAACAGCGACGTCAAATCGACGCCGCTGTTTCCGGCTCCTCGGTTGCAACACCCGGGTGCAACGGTGTGTGCACATCACGCTCCCGGCGTTGTGGCCACAACACCAACACCGCTCCCAACAGGGAAAACGCAGAAAGCCCAAGGCCAAACGCCTGATACCCGCCCATAGCGATCAAACCTCCGCCAATCGCCGCGCCGGCCGCCCCGCCAAAATTGACCATCGATCCGTTCAGCAGCATCGTGGTTCCTTGCTCGCCCAGGCTCTCGGTCGACAGCAACAGGGTCACGCCGATTGCGATCACAGCGCTTGCCATCGCCATAACCACAATCGAACCGACCGCGAAACCCACATTGATGGCGAAGCCCGCCGCTACCGTGGCAAGCGCGGTCACGACGCACATGATGCCCACGACTATCCGCGCCGCCACACGGCCGATCAATCGTCCCGCAATCGAGCTCCCGAACGCATAGCCGGTCGCGCCGATGGTGTAGACGAGCCCGATCCCTTTGGTGCTCAAATCATGTTCCTGACCCAGGTACGCTCCCAGGTAGGTGAGCACCCCAAGCCAGCAGATCGAGCGAATTGCGGTTGCCGTCAATAGGCGGACTGTCGAAGCGTGACCCAGCACAGGAGCATAGGCAGCCGTGAACACATGGAAACTCCAAGGGATTTCAGACCGGCGGCGGTCTTTGGGAATGACGATGAGTGTCAGCACCGCAATGCATACCGCGATTCCGCCGAGCGCAATCATGGCCACCCGCCAGCTGGTGGCGCTGCCGAGGACCGTGAGCAACGGGATCCCGATGATCCCGCCAACGCTCATCGACCCAACCAGCCAGCTGAGGGCACGTTTCCGATCATCCGGCGAAAAGATGACGCCTACGATAGCGAACGGAATGCCAAACGTCAGCGCGTCCGCGAGCCCGCCGACGAGGCTGATGCTCAGCAACCAGGGAAATGAGGGAGCCAGCCCCGCGCCGGTCACGTTGATGGCGACGCAGCAAACCCCGATGGTCAGCGGTAGACGATAGCCGCAACGATCGACAATCGGACCGATCGCAAGCCCGAGAACGGCGCTCAACAGCACCATGAACGTGACAACCTGCCCCAGAAGGGAAATCGACACGCCGAGATCGGAAGACACCTCGGGATAGAACGGGGTCATCGCGAGAAAATTGAGCACACCCATGATCAGGCAGAGGCAAAGCAGATAGAGAATGCGATTGTTCTGCTTCGATACGTCATCCATACAACACAATCCGATCAATGATCGAGTGACAAGGCGCGTGCCCGCAGTGGTGTGGCCAGACGCCTCGATCGTACGAGCCGCGACCTGAAAGCGCTGGATCTCCCAACACGGCGCCAGTTGGTGCGCTGATACGTATCCTGCGCGCCGATGACCGCGTTGGCATCGGTATACATACTGATTTCACGGCTACGTCATTGCCGGGAGTTGACCAGCGCGGCGCATGGTTCCATCTCGCATTCGTGGGCGTCACCAGCCGATTCTGTCTCGGATTCGACAAATGTCTATACTTCGACGATGGTCACGACGCTCACCGAACAAACCAGGTCCTACGAGGTCAAGCGCGTGCGGGCCGATCTCGACCTCTCCCGTGAGAAATTGGCGCGCGTCTTCGACGTCAGCGCCAAGACTATCGAGCGCTGGGAGGCGAAAGGTTCGCTTCCGAAGGACGCGGCTGGACGCAGGCTGCTTGCCGAACTGCGCGAGATCGTCGATTTGGCGACCATCGTGTTCGGCACCGACGGGATGCGCCGCTTTCTCGCTCTGCCGCTGCCGGGCTACGACGGCGCGACACCGTTGCAGTTGATCGAACGCCGCCAATCGGGTGCGGTGCTCGCGCTCCTGGCGACGGACTACGACGGCATTGGCCCCTGACCAATGACCGCTTTCGATCCGAGACCCTGGCACGGTGTCGTCTACCGGCAGATTCCGGTCCAGTCACCCTTTCCGCCGCTCGATACGCATCTGGCGGGCCGTTCGCGCGAGCAGCGCTGGAATGCCCCCGGTGAGCCGACTTTGCTGCTCGCGAACTCGCGCGAAACCGCGCGGGCCGAACTCGCTGCGCATTTCCAGCGAGACCGGCATCCCGACCTCGCACCTCTGCTGCAGGAACGCAGGGTTTACGCCATCGAGCTCTCCCTGGAGCGCGTCTTCGATCTTACCGACGCCGCTGTCATCGACGGGCTGGCGATTCCGAATGCCCCCGGTTGCTTTGCCGACCGCGCGGTTGCACGCGCCACGGCCGGGTTCCTGCGCCATGTCCGCGGCGCGCACGGGATCGTCGTTCCATCACTGGCACTCCCGGCAAACCCCGCTCATTGGAATCTGGTCGTCTTTCTGGAGCGCATACCGTCGCTGGAAGCGGTGGTGGCCAATCTCGTACCCGCAGACACCTTCCAGCTCGATTCTGGCTGATCGTCGGAACAACTGGAATCCAGCGCGCCGATTGCGATGACCCTGAGATCCGTTCGCGGAGCCTCCTCCTATACTCTCCCACGGACTGGCTGACGGGCGCGCAGCCGGGGCGCTTCCAGTGTCAGGGGTCATCACAGGTGGACGATCAGATCGGTTCTCAGCCGCTTCGGCAACGCGGCATGGCCACTCGTGCCGTCCATGCCGGCGAGCGCATCCCACTCCCGGTCGAACGCTCCACCACGACGCCGATCTTCTCCACCACCACGTTCATCCACCCGGACATGGAGTCGCTCGACGCGGTCTTCGCTGGAGAACAACCGGGGTACAACTATGCCCGGCACGGAAATCCCACCATCCGGGCCCTGGAAGTAGCCCTTGCCACCCTCGAAGGCACCGAGGACGCGATCGTCTTCGGCAGCGGTATGGGCGCGCTGCATGCCGCGATCCTGAGCTGCGTGAACGCAGGCTCGACGATCGTTGCCTCGCGCGAGCTCTTCGGCGCCACCTTTGCGCTCCTGCAAACCATTTTCGATTCGCTCGATGTGCTAACCATCTACGTCGACCCGTTCGATCTGGACGCGCTGCGCGCCCAAATCGACACCCACCGCCCACGCGCGGTTCTGCTCGAGACGATCTCCAACCCGCTCTTGAACGTAGCCGATCTGCCTGCCATCACCGAAATGGCCAATGCAGCCGGCGCGGCGGTCATTTGCGACAACACCTTCGCGTCCCCAGCCCTCGTCAATCCCGCGGCGTTCGGCGTCGATCTTGTCATGCACTCGACCACGAAGTACCTGGGCGGGCACGGCGATGTGCTCGGCGGGGTGATCTGCGCGAACGCGGAGCGGATCGAAGACCTCAGCACGATCAGCCGCCTGGCCGGCGGTGTCATGGGACCGTTCGAGGCCTGGCTCACGTTACGGGGTTTGAAGACCTTGCCCTTGCGCATGCGGCAACAGAGCGAGAGCGCAAATCTCATTGCCGCCTGGCTGGCCCAGCATCCCGCCGTCGATTGCGTCTACTATCCCGGCTATTCCTGCTCGTCCGAAACAGCGGCCATCTTCCTCGATGAGCGACGTGGTGGCATGGTCTCGTTCGAAATCGCGAATGCCGGTCAGGACGAGGTCTTCCGTTTTCTCGATGCGCTCGAGGTCTTTCTGCCAGGCACGTCGCTGGGCGATGTCTACAGTCTCGCGGTCTCCCCGCCAATGTCCACCCATCGCGCGCTCGATGAGGACCAGCAGGCCGAAATCGGCATTCGGGCCGGCCTCATCCGTCTCTCGGTCGGCATCGAAGACGTGGAGGATCTGATCTCCGATCTCGATCAGGCGCTCCGCCGCGCAATCTCCTCGTAGGCCCGAGACGGCGAAATACCCCTTTCGGAGCACGACTCCCCACGCCGCGGCAGCTATGCTTTCGAAGATGGGAGTCTCCCTTCACGTAGTGACGCTCGCAAAGGACTGCAACACATGGAAGAAACCACTCCCGTGCTGATCGGCCCAATTCAGTTCATGACCGTGCTCCTGCATACCCCGAGCTGGGAAGGAAAGATCGCCGACGAGTTCCTGAAGCTGGAAGATGACGGCTTGATCACCATCGTCGATGTTGCCATCGTGAATCGCGTTGCCGAGGACGAGTTCGAGCTGATCGATATCGATAGCGAACTCCTTCCGGGACGACCGCTGCTGGGCGCGGTGGTCGGCGGACTGATCGGCCTCGGCGCGGCGGGCGAGGAAGGCATGGAAGCCGGCGCTGAAATCGGCCTGGAAGACGGAATCGAGTTGGTTGACAGCGAAGAGCTCTTCGACGAAATGGCCGATGAGATTCCCGTCGGGAGCACCGCGGCCGTCGTCGCCTTCGAGCAAACCTGGGCGCGCACCCTGATGGGCGCCATTCGTGACAATGGCGGCGAAATACTGGCCGACGAGATCGTCCACGCCGAAGACCTCATCGACGCCGGCATCGAGCTTGGGGACGCCCTCCTCGGCGAATAGCCTCCATTTGACGGAAGCGATTCTCGACGAGCGCGGTGCGGGAATTTCCGCACCGCGTTCTCATTTTCCGCCGCGTGCCCGGGCTGGAGTCCTGGTTTCGCCCCCGGTTTACCCTTGTAGTCGGCCAACTCGTGGAGGACACCATGCCCCAGGAAGAACACGACGTGCAGAAGCGAGCGCAAACGGGCTTTTATCTGCACGCCGCGGTCTTCACCGTCGTCAATATCGTTCTGCTTTTCGTGAACCTGAAGAAAACACCCGGAAACCTTTGGGTCAAATGGGTGCTGCTGGACTGGGGAGTCGGCCTGGCGACGCACGCCTGGATCGTCTTCCGAACGAACCGCTCGAAAGCAGCTGGCTGATCGGTCACCCGCAGACCACGTGTTGCGCACCTTCCCTACGAAGGGTATGCACCGCTCGTCGAACGGAACCAGACTCGCACTCCCCGTATAATTCAATTATCTTTAGTAAGAACTGAGCAATTGCGGTCCATGGTCCGGCCGCACGATGGAGACAGCGCTACATGGCTACCTATCAGGATCTGCTCCTGAGGACGAAACAGCAGATCAATAACATCGACTTGCCGGAAGCTGAGAGGCTCCGGCGCGAGGGCGCGATCCTGGTCGATATCCGCGAGGCGGACGAGGTCGAGCAAGGAATCATCGACGGCGCGGTGCACATTCCGCGTGGATTCCTCGAATCACGCATCGAGCAGATCGCCACCGACAAGTCCGCGCCGGTGGTCGTCTACTGCGCGGGGGGCGCCCGTTCCGTTTTCGGAGCCCGCGCGCTGGAAGACCTCGGATACACCGACGTCGCCAGCATGGACGGCGGTTTCAACGCATGGAAGACCGCCGCCCTCCCGTGGTCCAAACCGGCGACCTTCTCCCAGGACCAACGGCGCCGCTATAGCCGGCACTTCCTGCTGCCAGAGGTCGGCGAGGCTGGCCAGCAGAAACTGCTGAAGACCAAGGTGCTCATGATCGGAGCGGGCGGTCTCGGCTCTCCCTCGGCGCTCTATCTGGCCGCCGCCGGAATCGGCACACTTGGCATCATCGACGATGACATCGTCGATGACAGCAACTTGCAACGCCAGATCGCGCACAGCACCGAACGGATCGGGATGCCCAAGGTCGAATCCGCCAGGATGGCGATCGAGGCGCTCAATCCTG
This sequence comes from Thermomicrobiales bacterium, assembly GCA_041390825.1. Taxonomy (NCBI): domain Bacteria; kingdom Pseudomonadati; phylum Thermomicrobiota; class Thermomicrobia; order Thermomicrobiales; species Thermomicrobiales bacterium. The sequence continues at coordinate 18,548 of JAWKPF010000029.1, read as the reverse complement.
ATGTGAAGGTGGTCACCTACCAGACGCGCCTCGACAAAGAGAACATCCTCGACATCTTCGGCGATTACGACATCATCCTGGACGGCACCGACAACTTCTCCACCCGCTACCTCATCAACGATGCCTGCGTCTTGCTCGGCAAGCCGAATGTGCATGGCAGCATCTTCCGCTTCGAAGGGCAATCGACCGTCTTCGATCCGCCAAACGGTCCCTGCTACCGGTGCATCTTCCCCGATCCGCCACCACCCGATCTTGCGCCGAACTGCGCCGAAGGCGGCGTGCTTGGCGTTCTCCCGGGAATCATCGGTCTCATTCAGTCGACCGAGGTGCTCAAGATTGCGCTCGGGATCGGTACGACCCTCTCTGGCCGGCTGCTCATGTACGACGCGCTGGAAGAAGAGTTCCGTGAACTGAACCTCGACCGCGATCCCAACTGCCCGATGTGCGGGGAGCATGGCCCCATGAATCTCGCTGACATCGAATACACCGAGGTCGGCTGCTTTGTCCCTGCCCTCGCCGGCGCTGTCGCGTAAACACCGGATCTGCACAACCAACAACGCCCGGGCCGTTCTGGTCCGGGCGTTGTTGGTGATTCCTGCCGTTCGAAATCTTTGCTTATCGTCGAACGCTACACGATCTCGATCTCGACCTCTTCGACCGGCGCGTCATCGAACGGAATACGAAACGCCTTCATATACGGATCGGCGTCCGGTTTGATCGAGGCGACGATGTAAACGATCGGCCCCCAGAGCCCTTCGCGGGCAACACGTTCGTCAGTGGGCGAGAAATACGCCTCGGTCCCGGGGTGTGAGTGATAGATGACGAGCGGCAGTTGTCCGCGTGCATCCATCGTCTCGCCAACCTCGATGTTCTCGATCGGGTCGTCGGCGTAAGCCTTGTCGATCTCCGAGGTGTTTACCATTCGGTAAAGATCGATCAATTCGTCTCCGACGCCACCGATCATTCCCATACATTCGCGCGGATACTCCTCCCGGCCGTGCGCGTAGATCGCGTCACGCATGGCGGACGGCAGGCGAATGACCGGCACTACCGCGCTCCACCTGCCATGGCTGGCACGATACCGACCTCGTCGCCATCCTTGATCGCCGTTTGAGCGCCGTCCAGCTTGCGCACGTTGTTGCCATTCACGAAGACGTTCACGAAACGGCGAATCTCACCGTCGTTCTCGACGATACGGTCGCGTATGCCGGGATAGGCGATATCCAGATTGTCGATCAGGTCGGCAATGGTCGCGCCGCTGGCGGTCACCTTCGGCTCACCGCCGGTGTATCGGCGCAATGGGGCCGGAATCAGCACGAGCACATTGGTCGTGGTGGACATAGGTTCGTTGTTCCTCTCTTCTTTTTGCTGGTCCAGAGTCCAGGGTCCAGCGTCCAGTGAAGCGGGGTCACCGGCGGAACCGGCATCATCGGTTTCGAAGACGGCATCATTCTCAGCACGAAACATTCACGGCATTGTCCCCGGAGCAAACGCAACCAACTCCCTCGAGCCGACGGCGATGCTGACCTGAACGCCGAGATCGACGGGACGACCTACGACGCATCAGTGCTGACTTTCGACTTCGTCCCGACGGGCAACACGGTGGAGTTCAACTATGTCTTCTCCTCCATCGAATACCCTGAGTACGTTGGCTCACAGTTCAACGACGTCTTCGCCTTCTATGTAAACGGAGTCAACTGCGCGACCGTTGGCGGGACTCGCGTTTCGATCAACTCGATCAACGATGATTCCATGGCGGAGTACTACGTTCCAAATTATGAGGACGACTATGCGATCAACATGGACGGCTTCACCGTCGTGCTGACGTGCAGTGCAACAGTGATTCCGAACCAGACAAACACAATGAAGCTTGCAATTGCAGATGCCGGCGACGGCAACCTGGATAGCAATGTCTTCCTGCGGGCGAAGAGCTTCTCAGTCGTCACTCCCACACCGGAACCGAGTCCATCACCGGAACCGAGTCCATCACCGGAGCCGAGTCCATCACCGGAGCCGGAGCAGCCCGAGAAACCACACAAACCGCACAAGCCATCCCGGTCACCACGGCGGTTGGATCTGCCCGATCGCCCATTGGGAAGCGGCAACGCACACGTACAGTGAATCGACCGCGGCAAAGACCACCAAGGTCGACCAGCCAGTGGTGAATGCCTTCCCGAACACCGGCGCAGGGCCTCACGACTCGAACGGTACATTCGGGCTGACGAATCTCGTCGCGCTCGCGCTTGCCGCCGGATCGTTTGCTATCGCGACTGGCTCTCGGCGGTCTTTCCGACGCTAGCAACATGCGCAGCATAGACTAGCGACGGGCCGGGACGAATGTAGGAGTCCCGGCCCGTCTGCGTTCTCACATGTTTCGCAACTTCACCGAACGATCTCGATCTCGACCTCTTCGACCGGCGCGTCATCGAACGGAATACGAAACGCCTTCATATACGGATCGGCGTCCGGTTTGATCGAGGCGACGATGTAAACGATCGGTCCCCAAAGCCCTTCGCGAGGCAACACGTTCGTCAGTGGGAGAGAAATACGCCTCGGTCCCGGGTGTGAGTGATAGATGACGAGCGGCAGTTGGCCGCGTGCATCCATCATCTCGCCAACTTCGATGTTCTCGATCGGGTCGTCGGCGTAAGCCTTGTCGATCTCCGAGATGTTCACCATGCGGTAGAGATCGATCAACTCGTCTCCGACGCCACCGATCATTCCCATACATTCGCGCGGATACCCTCCCGGCCGTGCGCATAGATCGCGTCACGCATGGCGGACGGCAGGCGAATGACCGGCACTAGCGCGACTCCACCCGCCATGGCTGGCACGATACCGACCTCGTCGCCATCCTTGATCGCCGTTTGAGCGCCGTCCAGCTTGCGCACGTTGTTGCCATTCACGAAGACGTTCACGAAACGGCGAATCTCACCGTCGTTCTCGACGATACGGTCGCGTATGCCGGGATAGGCAACATCCAGATTGTCGATCAGTTCGGCGATGGTCGCACCGCTGGCGGTCACCTTCGCTTCACCGCCGGTGTACCGGCGCAGCGGGGCCGGAATCAGCACGAGCACGTTGGTCGTGGTGGACATAGATTTGGTGTTCCTCTCTTGTTCTTGCTGGTCCAGAGTCCAGGGTTCAGAGTCCAGCGCGAGCTTCCCTGGACTCTGGACCCTGGACTCACACTCAACTCCACAGCTCGGTCGACAGGTACTTCCCGCCACCGTCCGGAGCTACGAAAACGATGACGGCCGGTTCATCCCGTTCCGCGCATTCACGGGCGATGCGCACCGATCCGGCCAACGCGGCGCCGGTCGAGATCCCGGCGAAGATACCCTCCACCCGGGCAAGCTCCCGGGCGAACGCGTACGCGTCGTCGGTATCGACGCCGATCTGCACGTCGGGCACACCCTCGTCGTAGATCGACGGCACGATGGCGGTCGGCAGGTGTTTCAATCCCTCGATGCCGTGGAACGACTCGGCAGGCTGAACGGCCACCAGTGTGACCCCCGGGTCTTGCTCACGCAGAAACGCCCCGGTGCCCATCATGGTCCCGGTCGTACCCAGTCCCGCCACGAAGTGCGTGATCCGTCCATCGGTCTGTTCCCAAATCTCGGGACCGGTCGATTCGAAATGGGCACGCGGGTTCGCGGCGTTGCTGTATTGGTCGGCGTAGAAATAGCGCTCGGGATGCGCGGCGGCCAGTTCACGTGCCAGCAAAATGGCTCCATTCGATCCTTCATACGGATCGCTGTAGACGATGGTCGCGCCATACGCCGCCAGGATTGCCTTGCGTTCGCTGGAAGCGGTCTCGGGAACCACCAACTCGACCGGGAACCCGAACGCCGCACCGAGCATGGCGTAGGCGATGCCGGTATTGCCCGAAGTTGCGTCGAGCAATGTCTTGCCATTGCCGAGCAATCCCGAGGCGAGTCCCTCTCGCACGATCGCAAGCGCTGGCCGGTCCTTGACCGATCCACCGGGGTTGGCCCACTCCGCCTTGAGCCAAAGTTCGATACTGGCCGGCAAGTCGATACGTTGCGCAAACCGGCTCAACCCGAGCAGCGGGGTATCGCCAATCGCTTGCACCACAGCAGGATCGCTTCCCGCAGGTCCGCCAAACACTGGACTGTGCAACGTCGAGCTGTGATGCGTCCGTCTTGGAGCTGTAACCACGTCGCGCGCTCCTGGGCGACACCCATTTCTGAGTTCACCATCGAATACTCCGTCTATTGTCGCACGAGTTGGTTACGGATGGTAAGTCGGCTCGATTGCCGAAGGGAAACCTGGCCAGAACCTCGAGTGCCCAGCGCCGTGTGCTCCCGGATGTCGTGGTCCATTGCGAGCCAGCTTGCCAATCGGCGCGCTACCCCGTACCGTTGCGCGACGAGAGTTCGATCGGCGCGGGAATGGATGAAGGAGAAGCAAATTGGCGAAGAGTGGCGCTCGCAAGGTCATCGTTACCTGTGCCGTGACGGGGGCGGTGCATGTGCCGTCGCAGTCGCCGCATCTGCCGGTCACGCCCGAGCAGATCGCCGAATCGGCGATCGGCGCCGCGGAAGCGGGCGCGGCGATCGTCCATCTGCACGCCCGCAACCCTGAGACCGGCAAGCCGACTCCAGAGCCAGATCAGTACCTGGCGTTCATCCCCGAGATCAAGGAACGCTGCAACGCCATCATCAACATCACCACCGGCGGCGGTCAGGGCATGACGCTGGAGGAGCGCACCGCAGCCGCCAAACGGCTCTCCCCCGAAATGTGCTCGCTGAACATGGGATCGATGAACTTCGCCCGGTACCAGATGGCGGCGCGCATCAAGGAATACAAGAACGAATGGGAAGCGGCCGATCTGGAAGCCTCGCGCGACTATATCTTCCGCAATACCTGGGCCGACATCGAACGCATTCTGAAGGAACTTGGCGAGGGGCACGGCATCCGCTTCGAATTCGAGTGCTACGACGTGGGACATCTGTATAACCTGGCCCACTTCGTCGACCGCGGGCTCATCGAGCCGCCCTTCTTCGTGCAAACGATCTTCGGCATCCTGGGCGGTATCGGCACCGACCCGGAAGACCTCATGCACATGAAGCGCACCGCCGACCGCCTCTTTGGCGACGACTACGTCTGGTCGGTGCTGGGCGGCGGGCGTCACCAGTTCAATCTGGTCACGATGGGCGCCATCATGGGCAGCAATGTCCGGGTGGGATTGGAAGACAATCTCTATCTCGGCAAAGGCGAGCTGGCCGAGAGCAATGCCGATCAGGTCGCCAAGATCGTGCGTATTCTCAACGAGCTCTCGCTCGACATCGCCAGCCCGGACGAAGCCCGCGAAATGCTGCACACCAAGGGCGTGCATCAGGTTGCGTTCTAACGCCGGCTCAGGAACACCACCCCTCTCGCAGAGCGCGGGCGACGGCGCCCGTCCGGCTGTTGACGCCCAGTTTGCCGATCACATTGCGCATGTGATCCGACGCCGTGCGCTTCGAGATGAAGAGCGCATCGGCAATTTCCAGATCTGTCATGTCTTCTGCCGCGAGGCAGAGCGCTTCGAGCTCACGATTGGATAGTCCGCCTCGTCCCTTCCGCACAGGTGTCGATTCGGATGGCGTTTGCGCACCAGCAAGCGCATCGATGCTTTTCCCGACGATCGCCGCCGCGCCCGAAAGCTGGTCGATCGACTCCGGAATCGGCGCTTGCCCGACCGTCGTTCGGGTCTTCTCCGGCAGGAGCGTCTCCAGTTCATCCGGGTCAAACGAGACCAAAAAAGGTGGAATGGGACTCCCTGCATCGAGCATCGCGCGCGCCAACTTCAGCAGCCGAACAGCGACCGTCGTTGCGCCCATCTGCTGCGCGATGCACGCCAGACCTAGAATGCCCGCGCTGGCCGCGCTCGTATGCGGTTGCTCGATCAACAGCAAGATGCCTTCCCGATAGAGCTCCAGCGCGGTATCGAGTTCAGGTCTCGCCGCTGCAATTGCGGCCAGATTGACGCGCGCATATCCAACCAGGAGCGGGTCGCCCAATGAAATCGCGCGCTTCAGGGCCATGGTGGCGTGGTACTCCGCATCTTCCAGCTCGCCACGTGCCAGATAGGCCGATGCCAGCGCCAGCCGGGTGATCGCCCGAAGCTGTGGCGCCCAGGTAACCCCGTCGTGAGCAGCGCGGGTTGCCTCGAGATAGACCCGATAGAGCCCGATAGCCCGATCGAGATCACCCTCGCGCGCCGCCAGCATTCCGAGTGTCGCAAGGGCGGCTCCACGCCAGCCTGTTTGGGGTACTTGCATTCCTGGCCGCGCGCCGGCAAGCGCGCGCGTCCGCGCGGCGGCATCGTTCCCGAGGTACAGCTCCAAAAGCCCGAGTGCGACCAGGAGCTCCACTTCGCTATCATCGGAGTACGGAGGCGACGTCAACTCCAGTGCGACGGTCAACCACCGCCGGGCTTCTCGAAAGCGGCGGCGAATCAACCAATACGGAAGCAACGCCTCCGCCAGCGCACGGGCATGCTGGACGCGATTCATCTGCACGAACGACCCGAATGCCAATCGTAGCCCGGCATATTCCCGCTCGAACCAGGCCAGGGCCGCGTTGCGCCGGGGTCCGGAAAGTAGTTCGCCCACCTTGGCAGCTCGAGCAAGAAGATGATTGGAATAGGCCAATCGGACCGCGGCCAGCTCGCCGGACTCGTTGAGCCGGGACAATCCCACTTCCCGGACCGCAGTCGCAATCTCGAATGACGCCGCGACCGCGGCTGTCCCCGGCTGACAGACCAGTCCCAGCTCCGTCATTGCCTTGAGATGGACCGAACTGTCGCCCTCGATGCTCGGCACGCAGTCAGCGAGTGTAGCGACCGCGCTTGCTTCGAATCCGGCCGCGCAGACGCACAGCCGTTCGAACAACCGTCGCGCATGAGGAGGAAGCGCATCGATGGCTTGCTCGATCAAGGTGTTGAGGGTCGAACCGGTGTCCGCGGATGGGTCTATCTGAGGCGAGCGGCCTGTCTGAAGAAGCCCCCCAAACAATTCCAGGCTAAGTGGGTTTCCATCCATAGTCACGACCACGTCACTCTGTTCCGGTGCTCGATCACGATAGCGCGCGGCACGCGCTTGCAGCAGCATCTGACTCGCGATTGGATCGATAGGCCTGAGGGAGATAGCGGTTTCCATCGGGAGGTGCAACGCGTCATGGCTGGTGATCACCACGATCAGTCGTGGACATCGCTCAAGCAATGTGACGATCGATGCGCCCGCGTCCCGCACATGATCGAACGCATCCAGCACCAAGACGCCGTGCAGTTCCGAAGGGAACCGGTCGATGGGCAGATCGGGCCAACCGTCCAATGCGCAGACCGAGGCGAGCAGCTTCGGCACGAGCGCGGCATCACGCAACGGCGCCAAGCGCAGAAATGCGGATACCTCGGCACCGGCGCTAAGTTGTTGTGCCAGTTCGACGGCGAGAGCCGTCTTCCCAGTGCCGGCTGCACCTGTGAGCGTGAGCAATCGGGCGCCCTGCCGCAGCGCGTCGTGCATCGCCGCGATGTCCTGATCCCGCCCCACGAGCGTGAAGACCGGGTGGGGTAGCGCGTACGCCTCCCGCCAAAGGGAAGGGCGTTCGGCTGAAACGCGATCGTTCATGCGAAGCCTCTATCAATGAGCATAGTGGGCAAGCGGACCCACAGTCACATGAACCGCCACGGTCTGTTCATCTCGAATGACCTGGGATTGTACGCCGTTTCGTCATGGTGACATCTGCAAATGGTCCTGCTGCTCGCCGGACTCATCGAGCGCAAGAAGCAATGGGTCACCGAGCAGGTCGATACCGGCAACCGTCTTCCCCTTCAACGCCAGGAGCTGCGCTTCGACGCGTTCGTCCTCGAACGCATCGAGCCGCCCCGAAAGGGTGTCGGAGTAGACCTCGAGCGAAGCCGAAGCAATCGCTTCCGATTGCCGAACCCGCCGCCCCATTCGCGCAAGCTCTCCGTCGACATTCACCTCACTGATCTTGAACGCCGCGGTTGCGACCGCGGATTGCGCTTCTGCCGCCCGCTGGCGAGCTACCAGGTTGGTGCGTTCCTGCCGCATGCGCCGCAACTTGGTGTCGATCTGCGCGAGCTGAGTCTTGAGCCGATCGACCATGAGCTGCTGCGCTTCGGCTTGCTGCCCATACAAACCGGCCGCCTCGATGGCGTCATGCCGGCGGCGCAGCGCGTCCCGGGCAAGCTCGTCGTTTCCGTTACGCACAGCGATTTCCGCCTGTGCCATCGCCTTGCGCGCCACTCGTTCCTCATGTGCGGCCTCGGCGGCAACGCGATTGCGCTGCGTCACGATCTCGACCAGTTGTTGCTGCCCTGCCTGGCGCCCAGCCTCGGCATCCCGAATCAGTTGATCGAGCACCTTCTCGGGATCTTCTGCCCGGTCGATCGCGGCGTGCACATTCGCGCGCAAGAGTAGCGAGAGACGATCGAGGATTGCCATGGAAACTCAACTTTCACGGAGACGAATCCGGAGCCCGCGCCTCCTGGTGCGCGCCTGACTCATTCACGTCAGGCTACGTGCACATCCAGTGAGAAAAAACCGTACATATACGGATTTCATTCGTGGAACGCGCGGCTCATTCTTGAATCGCTACCTTCGAAGGTGCGGAGTGGCATAATCCGCTCCGCATCGACAAGTGAAAAGGGCGGGGCTCCATGTCTGACCATGGTCTTGCTACCGAATATGAGGAACCGAAATCGCCCATGCAAAGGGCCGTGTCGTTTGTCGCGGCCGTAGCCTTCTTCTTCGTCTTCTGTGGGGGAGCAGGCGTGGTCCGCGACCAACTCGACCATAGCAGCGATGCGCCTGCGAGCGAGAAGTTCGCCATTCTCACCGGATCGGAAAATCGCGCGCTTTTCGAAGACGCCGAATCTGAAGAACCGACCATCATGGAGCGCTTTGCCGAACGAGAAGGAATCGAGTTCGTTCCTTCGTACCAGGGTTCGGTCGACACGATGATGGATCTGCAACGCGGCGCGACAGCATACGACGCCGTCTGGCCCGCCAGCTCGGTCTGGCTCGGCTTGGGCGACACCCAGCACGTGGTCTCCAGAACCCGTAGCATCATGGGTACTCCGGTTGTGTTCGGCATCAAGCGCAGCAAAGCGGAGGAACTGGGATGGATCGGCAAGGATGTCTACGTAGACGATATTCTGACCGCCGCGGAAAGCGATCAGCTCGATTTCATGATGTCGAGCGCCACCCAGAGCAACTCGGGTGCGATGGCCTATCTCGGGTATCTCTATGCCTTTGCCGGGCACCCAGACGTGCTCACGAGTGAGATGCTCGACGATCTAGAGGTTGCCGACAAACTAACTCGCATCCTTGGCGCAGTCGACCGCACCGCCGGCGCCTCCGGATATCTGCGCGATCTCTTCCTGGAAAACTATGCCGATTACGACGGCATGGTGAACAACGAGTCGGCCATCATTACCGCGAACCAGCGGCTCATCGCGCAAGGGGAATCCGACCTGCTCTACGTCGTCTATCCCGTCGACGGGCTGGCGATCGCCGACTGGCCGCTCGGTTTCCTCGATCGTGGCGATCCCGAAAAAGCCGCGCTCTTCGATCGCATGCAAACCTACCTGCAATCCCCGGAAGTCCAGCGAGAGCTGACCTCCATGGGCCGGCGCACCGGATTGGGTTTGCAAATGGATCCTGCCCTGGTCAATCCCGCCGTGTTCAACCCCGACTGGGGTATCGATGTCGATCGCGTCTTGGTTCCCATCACGCTTCCCTCGGCCGAGGTGATGCTGAAAGCGCTCGATCTCTACCAGACCACCTTCCGAAAGCCGTCGTTTGTCGTGTTCTGTCTCGATTTCTCAGGCAGCATGGGTGGCAGCGGAATTGAGAACCTAAAGGAAGCTATGGTGACCCTTCTCGATCCGGAGGTGTCCGATGACTACCTGTTACAGCGCACCGACCGCGATCGCCTGTTCGTGCTTGCCTATAGCGAAGGGGTAAAGATGAGCCACTCCATCCAGGGGAACGATCCTGCCGATCTTCAGGGGATGCTCGAAAAGATTCAGGACACAGACACGGGCGGAGGGACCAATACCTGGAACTGCCTGCAAGAAGCGTTGACATACTTTCAGGAAATGCCGGACGGCTACACACCGGCCATCGTGCTGATGACCGATGGAAAAGCGAACAAAGGCAGCTTCGACGATTTCGTGGCCGACCTCCCGGCGAACCCGAAAGAGATCGTACCGGTCTATTCGATTCTCTTTGGGGATGCCTCCAAAGGACAACTTGAAAAGATCACTGCCGTAACGAAGGGGATATCTACGACGGACGGGAGGGACTCATCGATGCCATGCGCGACGCTTTTGCCAACGCCTGACCTCTCGTTTCGATCCGTCTTCGGTCCAGCGGATGCCAATCGCACGGAGGTGCTGGATGAATCTCAGTTTCTCTGGAGAACGAAGCAAGCGTGAGGTGGCAATGCCAGGCAATTTGCAGCAACTGAGCGTCGATTCCCTGGCCGTCCTGCGTCGTTTCTCTCCGTATGCCCTGGTGGCCGCACTGGCGGCCACCGCCCTCTTCCTGCTCGCGCTCGACCTATGGGCGCCGCTCTCGCTGCTACTCGGAGTGGGTGTCTATCTGGGCGTCGCGCTTCTCATTGGCAAGACTGCGGAAACGCCGCCAGTCGTCGTCGAACCGCTGAGCCCAGATGAGGAAGCGTTCGTCCGCGCGCGTGAAGACACCGCGCGAGTTCTGGGGCTTGCGCAACAGATCGATGACGAATCGATGCGCGGCCGCGTCGAAGCGATCGGACAAACCTTCGGCCGCATGCTCGACGTCATGCAGGAAGATCGGAACTTCTCGCTTGCTCCCGACTACGAAGCGGTGATCGTCGAGCCATTCTCAAAAAAGCTCGCGTATTACGTGCGGCTGACCAACCGCGAAATCGACCTGGCGAACCCGCAGCTCGTTCGCTTCGAGCAAGTCGATGTTCCCCGCAACGAAGCTGTGGCTCGCAAGTTCTATCAACGCTATCACGATGGCGACGTAATGGATCTCGCGGCGCTCCTGGAGACATTCTGGGATGAAGCCGACGATGACGACGATTCCGAGCTCGTGCATATCATCACCGACGACGATCCGGAGATGCGACTATGAAACCCACCCAGCAACTCGGAGCCGGTGTTCTCTGTTGTGTGCTCATCCTCGCGGCCATTGGCAATTTCTGGCCATCGCCCGAACCCAAGTCCGACACGATCCTGATCAAGGGACATGTCGGCAATCTCAAGGTGCCCTACTTCGCGCATCCCGAGGTACAACGCATCCTGCGCGAGCGGTATGGAATCGAGGTCGATGTCATTGGGATGGCTACGACCGAAATGCTGTGCCCCAAAGATCCGGCCGATCTGGAGGATGTCGACTTTCTCTTTGCCGGTGAGCAAAGCCAGATCGCCATGTACGAGGAATGCCAGAACCGGCGCGATCCCTACCGAAATGTCTTCCTCTCGCCCATGGTGATTTACTCCTGGACGGCCATCATCAATGCGCTGGAACGCGAGGGCATCGCCCGCAAGGACGAGAGCGGAGCGTATTTCATTGATATGCCCAAGCTACTCGCATTGCTGGAGAGTGGCGCCACCTGGAAAGACCTGGGCTTCGAAAATCGACCCACAACCGTGAAGGTCTATCCCACCGATCCGGACCGCAGTAGCTCTGGCCGCACCTTCGCCGCGCTCCTGGCGAACACCATGAACTGCCTGCAGGTGGTCGATACCGCCACGGTGGCTTCAGTGCTCCCCAGCATTTACGACTATTTCTCGCATGTCGGGTTCCTCGAGCCGTCTTCCGAGGCGCTCTTCCGTTCCTACCTGACCCTTGGCGAGGGGGCCCGCCCGCTGGTCGCACTCATCGAGTCCCAGCTTGCGGACTACCTGATCGACCATCCCGAGGACCAGCAGCTGATTCGCGACAACGTGCGCATGCTTTACCCGGAACCAACCGTCTGGACTTCCCATCCAGTAATCGCGCGCACCGAGAACGGGGAGAAGCTGATGCAGGCGCTCCTCGATCCCGAGTTGCAACAGCTCGGTTGGGAAATAATCGGGTTCCGTCCCGCGCTTCCTGGCGTCGATATCGACGTTGCCAAATCGGGCGTGCCCGGCATCCTTCCGCAGATCGATTCCACGATCGATTCCCCGGGCGATGCGGTCATGGCACAAGTCAAGGAGGCAACCACAAACGACCCCGGTTCCGGCGCCCCGCGCCGCGCGTGCACAGAGACGACTCCGGACGCAAGTCCAGCCGCGTGAGGAGCACGCCATGTCCACCATGCAAAAGGTTTTGCTCGGCGGTGCGCTCGCGGCGTTGCTCCTCTGCTCGGGCGCTGGACTTTACGGATACTATCGGCTCTGGCCGAGTCTCCAGAGCGGGTCGACAGAAGCGGTCGAACAAGAGGTAGCGTTCCAGGTCGAACGGTCGATGGAGAACGCGCTCGTCATGCACCAGCGTAACCCTTGCGCGGTGACGCTCTCCGGACACGACCTCGATATCAGCAGCTTCACTGACACCACCAGCGACTCAAGCGTCGAAATCTTCAATGGCAATGCCACGATCGTCAACGGTCTCGTTGAGATAGGCGCGGATGGCATCGATATCACTATGGCCGACATGCAACTGCATGGAGTGCCGGCGGTGCAGGACAACGCGTTTGTGCTCAACGACACCGACGTGACCAAGGGCGTCACGTCACTCCTGGTAAGCGAATCCGCCCTCGAAAATGGATTCGAGCGCGGAGTCAACGCGGGACTCGCCAGCATCTCATTGTCCCCGATCGCCGTCGAGATGGCGGACGAATCGATGACTATCACCTGCACGGACGTGTCCGGCGCCTAGCGTGAAATCCAAACCTGCGGCGACGAAATGGGCGCCGATTAGGAAGTCGCGGTCCCGCAATAACCGCCAACTCATCCTGAGACACGTGCCCAACGCATGCAGGAGTCGAGCTACCCCACATTGACTACAAACGTCGACGCCAGCTTGTCGTGGAGCGTCTGCTTCTGCGCGTCCCAGATCATCCAGAGCGGATCGAGCACGCCGAGCACCATCGTCGCCGCCCCCAGCACGATCAACACCGGAGCACCGAGATCGAGCATGAAACCAGGTGAGGCCAGAAATGCCAACCAGGGCAGCAAGCTCAAGGCAGGAATGATGTAGCGCACAATCGAACGCCGAATGCCTGGCGGATTTCCTTCACTATCGACCACGCGCACCTTGAGCAAGTGCATGCCGGAGTGGCTCCCGCAGCGATGAATCCAACCGCATATAGGATGTCGAGCAGTGGCAGGTCGCTGAGCGGAAGCGATGCCAGCAGACCACCAAGCACAGCGGGAATCAGTTGCAGAAACAACCCATCCAGAATCGCCGCCACCAGCCGCTTCCAGAAGGGCGCGAAATCCCGCGCCAGTAACGCCGCCAGTGGTGAGCGTTCGGCCACCAGGTCGAATCCACCTGGTGGAGCACCCTGCGAATCAAGAGAGTCCGGCGCCATGGCAAATCTCCTCGTCCGCTCGAATCAATCGTGGTGGTTGCTGAATCGATACGCCTGCGAGTGATTGGTCTCAGCCTACCGATTGCGACTGATAAGGTCCTCCGTAGAAGTACCGGTTTTCTCTCGGACAACGGAACGCAATGACCGCGTATCGCTTACCGGAGCCGGAATCGGCGCTCAGGAGTCCGCCTTTCCCGCAACCGCTAGCGCCTGGGTTGCCACACGGTGAAACGCGTCATACAGCTCATCCGGGCGGCGGATCTCGAATTGGCATCGGGAGAACAGAAGCGTAAGCGCGACATCTTCCAGATCATCCGATCCCCGCTTCATCACGGTTCCTCTTCCATCCGGTACGAACTCCGCATAGGCGACCGGGAAGCGGCGCAGGGCGTCCTCCACCGAACAATCCAGCCACACCTCGATCTTCCAGTCGCTGGCCGCATACGCCAGCCCGCGATAGACGAACTCTTTCATGTCGAAGGCGTCCGGAGGCACGAAGGTTTCCCCCACAGACTCGATGCTGGCAATGCGGTCGACCCGGAAAAGCCGCTGTCCGCGCCGCAAGGTGCAATAGGCTCCCAAAAACCAGCGGCCGTTGTGAAGCATTAGCCCGTATGGTTCGATGGTGCGTACCGTGGCGCGGCCATCGACCCGCCGGTAGCCCATGCGGACCCGCTGGTGCTGATAGACGGCCATCGCCAGTGTGGAAAGCACCGAAGAATCGGCGTCGACCGTGCGGCGTGGCCGCTCCAGCATCATCGCGGTGCGCACGGCATTCACACGCTCGCGCAGCTGCAGCGGCAGCACCCGCTCCAATTTCGACTTGGCGCTCTCCGCCGCCGGTGCGATCGTGCCCAGGCCGATCGACCCGAGCGCATCGAGACCAATGGAAACCGCCAGCGCCTCATCAGCATCGAACATCAGCGGCGGTATGCGAAACCCCGGTTTCAGCCGGTAATACCCTCCGGGACCGCGGGTCGATTCGACCGGAACCCCCAGATCCTGTAGGCGCATGATGTACCGCTGGACGGTGCGGTCGCTCACCTCCAGATGTTCCGCCAACTGCTTGCCGGTCACCCGTTCGCGCGCCTGCAAGAGCTCGAGCACGGTCAACACTCGCATCGAAGGGTCGTACATTTGTTCCACATTCCTACAAAAGACGACAGGAATTGTCGGGTATGGGCGATAGGATAGAAGCATCTCCCGATCGAGACAACGGTCCGGAGATTTGGCTCCCCGCCAAGACGCGAAACAGGTCCCCAGCCCGTTTCGATCGATGCCGCCGGATCACCGTGGCGGCAAGCACCGAATGGAGGCCGATGATGCAATTCGGAATGCACAACGCCATTGATCTCCAGCGATTGGAGATGGAACTGCGTGACCATGCGCTCGCGCGCCATCATCTGGTGGTCGACGCTCGGCTGCGAAATCGACAGCTCGGCTGGATCGCAGGCCTCTCCAACCCGCTGCGCGCTCTATTCACCGCTCGGCCCAACCTGCGCGAGGAGCGCGGGACCTGCTGACCGCACCACCACCGTACCCGGTCCGCGCATTTCCTCTCTCACCTGGGCGGACCGCGCCCCTTCCCACCAACCCGAAGCGCCCCCGCGCTCTCGGCCGGCGGGAAGGGATGGTACGGATGGGTTGACGTCCAGGCTCGGCCAGCGCACGATACAAGGGTCATGTATCGTCAAGTCGAGCGCGGGAGCGGACGAACCGGCCTGGACACCGGGACAACCGAACCCCGTCCACACGTACCCGAATTTCTGGAACTGCTTCCCGGACCGTACGGCGGCCCGTCACGGCCGCGTGGAATGCTCTATGGTCGTGACCGCGACCTTGCCGAGCTCATTTCGCTGCTCACCGACCCAGCTGAGCGCCTGATCACGGTTACCGGACCAGGCGGAGTCGGAAAAACCCGGCTCGCCCTCGAAGCGGCCCACCGGGCAGAAGGCATTTTCGTCGACGGTCTTGTGATCGTGTCCCTCGCTCCTGTGCGCGATCCGGAGCTCGTCGTCCCCACGATCGGACAGGCCATCGGTCTTCACCGCTCAGACACTGCGCCCATGCTGATGAGAATCATTGGAGCGCTTCACGAGCAGCGGGTCTTGTTGCTGCTGGACAACTTCGAGCACGTGGCGGAAGCGGGACTCGACATTGCCCGGCTGCTGCACGCCTGCCCGCGTGTGACAATCCTGGCAACGAGCCGCATCCCCCTGCACTTGCAGGACGAGCGGCTCTTCCCCGTCGCTCCGCTCGCCGTCGAGCCTTCGCCCACGTCGGGAGAATCGGAGCTTCCAGGAGGGGTCCGGCTCTTCCTCGATCGCGCCCGCCAGCGCGATCCTTCGCTCATCCAGAACCAGTCGCTGGTGCTCGATGTGCAGGAAATCTGCCGCCAGCTCGACGGATTGCCGCTCGCCATCGAGCTCGCCGCGGCGCATATCGGAACCATCTCTCCACGCGAGCTCAAGCAGCGCCTGAATCCGCGGCTTTCCCTGCTCTCGCATGGCTATCGTGACCTCCCCGAACGGCAGCGCACCATGCGCGCCACCATCGCCTGGAGCTACGAGCTCCTGAGCGAATGGCAGCGCCACGCCTTCCAATGGCTCTCGGTGTTCGTGGGAGGCTTTCGCCTACACACCGCCGAAGCCCTGCTCACCGACCGAGATGCCGGAGATTCCGCCGCGCGGAACGGGGAGCCCTTCATCGAAACGATCGGCGCTCTCGTCGCCAGCAACCTGCTCCATCGTTCGCCCGGCGCCGGGAATGACGATCGCTATGCGATGCTCGAGATCGTGCGCGAATTTGGGATCGAGCTGCTGCGGGAGCATGGAGAACTCGAACAAGCGCACCGCGCGCATGCATCGTGGTACGCCTCGAACCGCGAATGGCTCGATCCGAACCGCTTCGACAGCAACGAGTCGTTCATCGCGCATCTTTGGGATATCGATGCGGAGTACCCCAATCTCCTTGCCGCCCTCAACCGCAGCGCCGCAATGGACGACTACCAGACTGTCCTCGATATCGCGGGCAACGCGGCAACGTTCTGGCATCATCGCGGACTGCTGAACGAAGGGCGAACCTGGCTGCAGATGGGGCTGGAACGAGCGCCCGATGCGCCCCCGCGATCCCGAGGCTGGGCTCTCGCCGGTTTGGGGATGGTGCAGTGGACCCAGGGCGACGGGCCAGCCGCCGAACCTGTGCTCCTGGAAGCATTGTCGATTGCCGAACGCATCGGAGAAATCGAACTGCGCGCGCTCTCGTTGCATATGCTGGCGCTCATCGACGCCGACGCTGGCAAACACGAACGCTCCATCGAGCGGATCGAGCTGGCCTTGTCCATTTGGCGCGAACTCCGGCTCCCTTCCGATGCGGCCATGGCGCTCATGATCCGAAGCGGCTTCGCGCCGTTGCCAGGTGAGCGCGACCTTCGGGAGCGCTATGTGCTGGAGGCGCTGGACATTTTCGAGGAGATTGGGCACAGGAGCGGCTCTGGGTTCTGTCTGCTCCGTCTGGGGCGGCTTTGGCTCGATTCAGGCGACGAGCGCAAGGCATTCGACTTTTTCGCCCGAGCAGCATCTGCCTTCCTGGAAATCGATGAACGCTGGGCAATTGCGAGATCACTTGCGTATCTCAGCCATCTTGCTCTGCAGCACCGATTGACCACCGAAGCCGCTACTCTGATCGGCGTCATGGACGAGCGCCTCGGACGCGCCGGAGCGCAGCTTGCCCTCGGCTTTCGTCCCATCGCCGAGGAAACGCGCGCCCGTCTCGAAGCGTCGATGTCGCGGCACGCCTTCGGATCGGCAACTGCGGCAGGCGCCCGCGCGAGTGTGGCGGACATCGAATCGCTCATCGCATCGATCCAGGCCGCGATCTTTGCGCGCGAGCAACTGACCCAACGCGAGCGAGACGTCCTGGAGCTGATAGCCATGGGCGCCACTGATCGCGAAATCGCCGACGCGCTCTTCATCAGTCCGCGCACCGTGCACACCCACGTCGGTCATATCCTCACCAAGCTCGACGTCTCGTCTCGTCGGGACGCGGTGCGTCGCGCCCGGGAACTGCGCTTGATTGCCACCAACACATCTCCATAACTCACGTTCGTCCTCCCGCCGCATTGAAGGGCCGACGTGCCCCCGCCTGCGCCTTCCGAATCAGTAAGAAATACGGATGTGCCTCCTCTTCCGGTCACCCATCATGCAATCAGCGACTCACATCGATGTGGTTCGCATCGAGGGGCGGACAAGGGGACTGGTGCGCTGACCGACGTTTCCCCATCCCTTGCCGCGAAGAAACGAAAGGAGCACTCGATGACCTGCCTAGCGCGCGTGACTGTTGCCGTGCTGGTTCTCGTTTCTGTTCTGTTTCCGTCGACCATGCTGGCACAGTCGACCGCTGGAGCCATCACTCCGCCGGGACCGCCCGAGACTGGACCCGGCAGCGCAGCAAGCTACCGTTTCCCCGGTGCCCGAATCCAGCACTACGGCGCCAATGCGGCCGGATTCTGGATCGTCGAGCCGACTGACGATTCGGGTGGAGCGACCCCGGCCGCGTCCGAACCGTTGCCAGTCATCCTCCACCTCAACGGTTGCTGCGGAGATGGTGGATACACCACCCCGGACGAGCTGACCAACTGGTTCACGCACCTCGCACGACAGGGGTATGTAATCATCGCCCCGGTCTACGCCGACTATGGCGATGGCGTTCTTCTCAAGAGCAGCGTGGAACGCTTCCAGGACGCGCTGGAGGAACTTGACAACGCTGGCCATTCTCGCGTCGATCTCGACAAGCTCGCGGTGACGGCCTACTCCTATGGCAGCCCCGCCGCGCTGGAGTATGCCGCTACTGCCGAGGCGAACGGTTGGCCGGTGCCGAAGGCATTCTTCGCCATGGGTCCCTGCGAAGGTCGTTTCTGCTGGGACGTGCCGGACATCGCCAGCTTGCCAGTCGGGCTCAAGGCAGTCGTCATGGCGTTCGACATCGACGACGTGCCGGGA